>JBFFSW010000137.1:0-4967 GCA_041572195.1 Thiohalomonadaceae bacterium
ATCTACGAACTGATGATCTGGAGATCGTAGGTGTAATCCACCCCCTACAAAAAAACACCCAATCCACCTACACCCTACCCACTATCACTAAATAGTGGGTTTTTTTATGGTGTGCTGAACAATAACAACCAAACCCACCACAGAAGGATCACCCACTATGTCAGCAAGCACACCCATCGCCACCCCCTGGACCGATGATGACAAGGCGCGGGCGTCTGGCCTGTTAAAGGCGCTGGACGCCATGCTGACCCAGCCCGACGGGCGCATGTCGATGACCGGCGCGCTGATGCAGGAGTCGCTGTCGGAGGTGTGCAATCCGCTGATGAATCCCGATCTGGACCGCCGAAGCTTCTGGTATCCCTATCGCAACGCCGAGAAACCCATCTCGGAGTTCTTCAGGACCTGGCTCTACTACGCGCCGCTGCCGACGGGTATGGGGCCTGGCTACTACATCGAGCAGTGGGACTACCTCGCCAACACCTCGGCTGGGTTGGTGCTCAACAATGAGGATCAGGGCTTCAAGCAGTGGTTCGTCTCCTTCCTCAATCTCCGCGGTGAGTGGCTCAACTCCACCGATTCGACGGGCTCCATGGGCGAGTGGATGACGTATACGGGAACCCCGGAACACCCCTTCGATATCAATGAGTACATCGTGCCCGAGGGGGGCTTTCAGTCCTTCAATCAGTTCTTCCTGCGTGAGCTGAAGGAGGGCATGCGGCCGATGTGTGCCTGCGCCGATGATGAGAATGTGGTGGTCGCGCCCTGTGACGGCGGGATCTTTTACCTCACCCGCGGTGAACTGGAGGGTGATGCCTACCCACTTCCTGGCAAGTCGCATGACCTGTTCCAGATCGAGCAGGCCCTGCCGGGCTATGGCGGGGCCTTCGCGGGCGGCCCGCTGCTCGATACCCTGCTGTGGTTCACCGACTACCACCACTTCCGCGCGCCGGTCTCCGGTACGGTGATCCACCAGGGGGTGTACGAGGGTTCCTATAACTACGACTTCGACAACTACGACCCGAACGACCCCTATGCCCCGGCGCTGCCCGATGACAGCGACCGGGCGGGCTGGTATCAGAGCCTGGGCAAGCACAAGCGCTATGTCTGGATCTTCCGTACCGATGAACTGGGCCTGGTGGCGATGATCGCCATCGGCTTCTGGGGTGTCGGCAGCATCATCAGCGAGGTCCCCGAGGGCGCCACGCTGAAAAAGGGTGACCGCATGGGCCACTTTGGCTACGGCGGTTCGTCCATCGTGCTGGCCTTCGAGCCCGATGCGAATGTCCAGTTTGCGGTGACGGAAGAGGATAAGGACGGGAAGAAGAGTACCAAGCCGGTCAGCGACGCCGATAACCCGACCCTGATGCAGATCCAGCAGTGTCTGGGAAGGCGCACACCGCCGCTCAAGTGGCGTGATTGATGAGCATGGGGTGTGTGGGGGAGACTCTAATTGAGATACCCCCTCACAAACCCCTCCTGCTCCTCACTTTCAATACTCCCAGGACGTAACCGCCGCATTTCCCGAATCGCCTCTTCCGGGCCAAGCCCCTGAGACCTACCCAGCAGGCAGGCGAGAACCAGCCCGGTACGCCCCAGCCCGTGCACGCAGTGTACGGCCATGACCTCAGCCTCGTTCATCGTGCTATAGCGGTGATAGATGGTGTCCATCTGCTCGACGGTGGGCGCCGTCATGTTGGCGACGGGGGTATGAATCACGGAGAACTGTTCCGATAGCACCGGCGTGCCATAGCCGCCGCTGGTGGTGTTGACCAATAGCGTAACGCCTTGCTCCTTCAGGTAATTGACCGCGTCGCCCAGCGGCCTGACATTCTCCGGCCAGCTCATGCCGGCGAGCCTGTTTGGAATCACGAAGGAAAAGCGTAGTCGTTCAATGCCCATGAGCCACTCCTTGTTGAGCAGCCAGTAGAAACCAGTCCCATGCCTCAAAACTTTGAACCCCGTCAAACTTTCTATAACCTCATAGCTGTTAAGGTTGGTCTTTGGTCCACAGCTGGGGGGAGCTGTCTTGCAGAGATTCTGGCCGGGTGCCGAGGCGGCGATGGGGATGCTGGTCTTCATCGCCGCCATGTACGCCTTCAACACCTCGTCGTTGCGCGGGTTGGAGGTGATGACACTGGAGTTCGCCGGGCGGCTGGGTCTTTCGGGGCTGAGTACGCCGGATTGGGCGGAGTGGACGCGCCTGGCGGCCATGCTCCTGGTGGGGTTGAGCCTGGCGCTGTTCCTGCCGCGCCTGGGCGCCGGGGCGGCGAGCGCGCTCATCCTGCTCGAGCTCCTGTTGCTGCTCAATCTGCCGTTTGTCCTCGCCCTGGTCAGCCATCAGTGGCTGCCGCTGCTGTTGCCCGCCGTGGCACTGCTATCGGGTGCCATCCTTATCCTGACGCTACGCCTGCTGCTGAGCCCTTATCGGCGCCTTCGCTCGCGCTATGCCGCGCTCTCCCTGCGTCACGCCCGCCTGCTGCTGACCAACCACCAGCTGGAGGCGACGCTGCAGCAGCTGGGCGAGTGCCCCGAGGCCGCCGATGATGAGTGTCTGGCGCTGCTCTACGAGCTGGGGATTGCCGCCGAGCAGCGCCGCAACTTCCCTCTGGCCTCGCGGGCGTTCGCCGACCTCATCAGGCGCCGCCCCAATTTCCGCGATGCCGTCGAGCGTGAGCGTATTACCCGCGAGGCGCAGTCGCGGCTGGCGTTGCCCGGTCAGTCCTCGGCGGGCTTTGATGCCACCCTGGTGGTGGATGGCAGCGCCCTGCAGAACCCGGTGCTGGGGCGTTACCGTATCGAGAAGGAGCTGGGGCGAGGGGCCATGGGGGTGGTCTATCTGGGCGAGGACCCGAAGATTGGCCGCACCGTCGCCATCAAGACCCTCTCGCTCACTGGTGAGTTCGAGGGGGAAGAGCTGGAGCAGGTGCGCGGGCGCTTCCTGCGCGAGGCGGAGACCGCCGGGCGGCTCAAGCATCCCAATATCGTCACCATCTATGACGTGGGTGAGGAGGCGGACCTGGCCTATATCGCCATGGATTACCTGCGCGGCGAGGGGCTGGACTTCTACAGCCGCCCCGAGGAGCTGCTGCCGGTGAACGAGGTGCTGGCGATTGCCGAGCAGGTGGCCGAGGCGCTGGACTATGCTCATGGCAGCGGCGTGGTTCACCGCGACATCAAGCCGGCCAACATCATCTATAACCGCGATACCCAGACCGCCACCGTCACCGACTTCGGCGTTGCCCACCTGGCCGACTCCAGCAAGACCCGCACCGGCACCGTGCTGGGCAGTCCCTGCTACATGGCCCCGGAGCAGCTGGCCGGTACCCGCGTGGATGGTCGAGCCGATCTCTTCGCCCTGGGGGTCAGCGTCTACCAGTTGCTGGCCGGTACGTTGCCTTTCCAGGCCGACTCCATCGCCCAGCTGATGTACAAGATCACCAACAGCCGCCACCAGCCCATCCGCAAGCTGCGTCCGGAGGTCTCCGGCTGTGCCGCGCGGGTGGTCAACAAGCTGCTGCAGAAGGACATCGCCAAACGCTACCAGAGCGGTGCCGAAGTGGCTGAAGCACTGCGCCGCTGCCTCAAGAAGGGGGGCTGAGATGAGCCTGAAAATAACGATGGCCGGGGCCACCGATACCGGCCGGGTGCGCAAGCACAATGAGGATGCCATCGGTTGGAATGAAGCGTGCGGCCTGGCGGTGGTGGCCGATGGCGTTGGCGGTCATCAGGCGGGGGAGGTGGCCAGCACCCTGGTGGTGGATC
This sequence comes from Thiohalomonadaceae bacterium, assembly GCA_041572195.1. Taxonomy (GTDB): domain Bacteria; phylum Pseudomonadota; class Gammaproteobacteria; order Thiohalomonadales; family Thiohalomonadaceae; genus JBFFSW01. The sequence continues at coordinate 3,763 of JBFFSW010000137.1, forward strand.
ACCTGCTTGAAGCCCTGGCTGAGGCCGAGGCCAATCCCCATGCCTGTGCCGAGGCGCTACGTGCGGCCATCGCCGAGGCTAACCGGGCGCTGCCTGCGCATGCCCGCGAGAGCCATCGCGAGGGTATGGCCACCACGGTGGTGGCGCTACGCGTTTGCGGCGATGGCGATAAGCTCGCCGTCGCCCATGTCGGCGACTCGCGCCTCTACCGTCTGCGCAACGGCGTGATGCAGCAGCTCACCGTGGACCACTCGCTGGTACAGGAGTTGATCGATAATGGCTCCATGACCCCGGAGGAGGCGGCCGTTTCCAGTCGCCGCAACCTCATCACCCGCTCACTGGGGCTGGAGGATGAGGTGGCGGTGGATATGCTGCTCACCAGCGTCCGCCCCGGTGATGGCTACCTGTTATGCTCTGACGGTCTCAGTGACCGCCTGACCGACCTGGGCATGGGCATGATGCTGGAGCAGGGGAGTGGTGGGCCGCTACAGGCGGTGGCCGATAAGCTGGTGGAGACCGCCAACGCGGCGGGGGGACAGGACAATATTGCCGTCGTGCTGTTGCGCGCGGAAACCGACGAATAAGCGGAAGGATTTAGGGCCATGCCGACGATACAGATCTACTTTGATGGGCGCCTGGTGCGCACCACGGAGCTACAGGGTGAGGCGCTGCGCATCGGCCGCCGGCCCGACAACGACATCACCCTCGATGACGTGGCGGTGAGCGGTAATCACGCCATCCTGCACATCATCCCCGACCCCATCTTCCGTGAGCAGCGTCACGTGGAGGTGGAGGATTGCCAGAGCACCAACGGCACCCTGGTCAACGGTGAGCGGGTGACGCGCCAGCGCCTGAGCCACGGCGATGTGCTGCGCATGGGCCGCCACGAGCTGCACTTCCGCGATGAGTCGGTCTCGGCGCTGGAGCAGACGGCGATCTTTATCGCCGAGGATGAACTGGAGTAATCAGTACTGCGCGTCGTGGTAGACGTTCTGCACGTCCTCCACATCCTCCAGCATCTCCAGGAATCTCTCCATCACCGCCACGTCGTCACCGGAGATGGGGGTGGTGCCCCTGGGCACGAACTGGATCTCATCCACCTCGAAGTCGATCTCGCCCAGGGCGTCAATCAACGCCTGCTTGGCCTTGCCGTACTCGGTGTGGGGGGTGAAGACGGTGATCATGCCATCCTCGCTCTCCACATC
>JBFFSW010000138.1:0-4937 GCA_041572195.1 Thiohalomonadaceae bacterium
TCACCCGCAGGTCGCCGGCGTCGTTGGTGTAGTGGGCCTTCATGGTCTCCAGGCGGCCGCGGTGGAAGGCGGACATGAGGAAGCTCTCGGCCAGGTCGTCCAGGTGCTGGGCCAGGGCCAGCACGTTGCACCCCTCGCGGCGGGCGGTGGTGTAGAGGATGCCGCGCTTCATCCGTGAGCAGTAGGCGCAGAAGGAGAAGCCGGGCTTGTCGATGTACTGCTGGGCCTCCTCGGCGATGGGCTGCTCGCTGTAGAAGAAGGGCACGCCGAGGTCGGCCAGGTACTGCTTCAGCGGCGAGGGGTCGAAGCCCTCGATCTCCGGGTCCACGGTGCAGGCCATCACCTCGAATTTCACCGGGGCGTGGCGTTGCAGGTGCAGCAGGATATGCAGCAGGCTCAGGGAATCCTTGCCGCCGGAGAGACCGAGGAGGATGCGATCGCCCTCGCGGATCATGGCGTAGTCGGCGATGGCGCGGCCCACCGGGCGCATGATCCCCTTGGGGGGCTTGATGAAGGTGGATTTGCTCATGGGGGTGGATCTTACCCTGATTGGCCGGTGGTGCTACCCTTGGGTACACAACAATTCACATGGAGTGGGGGTTATGGAAGGTTTTGCCTCATTTGTATTGTTCATCCTCGGTCTGGCCGTGGTGCTCATCTTTCTCGGCGTCAAGGTGGTGCCGCAGGGGAGGGAGTTCACCGTCGAGCGCTTCGGCCGCTACACCCACACCCTGCGCCCAGGCATCGGCTTCATCATTCCGGTGGTGGACTCCGTCGGTCACAAGATGAACATGATGGAGCAGGTTCTGGATGTCCCCTCGCAGGAGGTGATCACCAAGGACAACGCCATGGTCACCGTCGATGGCGTGGTCTTCTTCCAGGTGATGGACGCGGCCAAGGCCTCCTACGAGGTGAGCGGCCTGGAGTACGCCATCCTCAACCTGACCATGACCAACATCCGTACGGTGATGGGCTCCATGGACCTGGACGAACTGCTCTCCAAGCGTGACGAGATCAACGCCCGGCTGCTCACCGTGGTGGACGACGCCACCACCCCCTGGGGTGTGAAGGTGACCCGCATCGAGATCAAGGACATCTCCCCGCCCGTCGACCTGGTGGACGCCATGGCCCGGCAGATGAAGGCCGAGCGCCTGAAGCGTGCCGCCATCCTCGAGGCGGAGGGCGAGCGCCAGTCGGCCATCCTCAAGGCCGAGGGCGAGAAGCAGAGCGCCATCCTCAAGGCTGAGGGCGAGAAGGAGGCGGCCTTCCGCGAGGCGGAGGCCCGCGAGCGCCTGGCCGAGGCGGAGGCCAAGGCCACGCAGATGGTCTCCCAGGCCATCGCCGAGGGCGATCTGAACGCCATTAATTACTTCGTCGCCACCAAGTACGTGGAGGCGCTACAGAACATCGCCTCGGCCCCCAACGAGAAGCTGGTGTTCATGCCGATGGAGGCCAGCGGTGTGATCGGTGCCATCGGTGGCGTCGCCGAGCTGGCCCGCGAGGCGATGGCCAGGCAGGGTGGCGGCAATGGATAGCCTGTTCGCCGAGGTGAACCACTGGCACTGGTGGATCCTGGCGGTCTCGCTGCTGGTGCTGGAGGCGTTGGTGCCCGGCGCCTTCTTCCTGTGGATGGGGGCGGCGGCCATCGTCGTAGGCGGTTTGGTGCTGATCGCTCCGGAGATGGGTTGGGAGTATCAGGTCTTCATCTTCGCCGCCCTGAGCGTGGCCAGCATCATTGCCTGGCGTGCCTATCTTAAGAAGAACCCCACCGAGACCGAGCTGCCCACCCTCAACCGCCGCGGCGAGCAGTACGTGGGCCGCACCTTCACCCTGACCGAGCCCATCGTCAACGGCATGGGCAAGATCCGCGTCGATGACACCAGCTGGAAGATCGAGGGCGAGGACTGCGAGGCCGGTGGCCGCGTCAGGGTGGTCGGCGTGGACGGGGTGATGCTGCGGGTCGAGCCGCTGGAGTGATTTGGAGTACGCGCCGCCCAGAGGCATAATTGGGCGCATAATGAGCGACCGGCCAGGGGAAGAGGCCGCGATAATAAAACGATAAAGAAAAGCCCGCGACAGACGGGTGATGAGAGGAGCAGAGGGAGCCTACCAGCCCCCTCGGGAGAGGAACCATGAAGGCGGGCTTCAGTCTTACCCGCGCCTTTTCGGTGACCAGTCTGTTGGGCATCGTGGCCATCGCCGCGGTGCTGGGGCTGTTCTACCGTTGGGTTAGTGTTGAGAACCTGAAATCACACGTGACCCGCGCCAACTCCGAGTTGGCGCAGGCGTTGGCCAATACCCTGTGGGGCAACTTCGCCGGACTGCTGGATCACGAGAAGCTGGGCGATGACCTCAGCATTCTCGTCGACAGTCCGCTGGTGCCGCACATTGATGCCGAGGTGCGCGCGAAGCTGCACGGCCTGAGCGTGCTCAAGGTGAAGATCTACGACCTGCACGGTCACACCATCTACTCCACCGAGCACAGCCAGATCGGCGACGACAAGAGCCACAGCAAGGGGCTGCGCGTGGCCCTCTCCGGCGGTAGTTCGGACAAGCTGATGTTCCGCGAGAGCTTCAACGGCATCGATGGTCCGCTCGCCGAGCGTCACCTGATCGCCAGCTATGTGCCGATCTTCAACGACGCCGATGAGGTCGAGGGCGTGTTCGAGATCTACACCGACGTCACCGACCTGGTCGAGAGCACCAACCGTACCGCCATCCAGGTGCTGGTGGTGGTGACTCTGTTGATGCTGGGGCTCTACTTCTACCTGCTGGTCACCATTCGCCGCGCCGACCGGGTGCTCAGGGCCCACGGCCAGCGCGAGCGTGACGAACGTGAGCAGCGTATCCGCTACCTGGCGATGCATGACGTGCTCACCGGCCTGCCCAACCGCAGTCAGTTCAACACCATGCTCAACCGCGCGGTGGGTCGTGCCGAGCGCAGCGGCAACATGCTGGGGGTGATGCTCATCGGCCTGGATCGCTTCAAGGTGATCAATGACAGTCTCGGTCACGAGGCGGGTGACAAGGTGCTGACCGAGGCGGCCGAGTGGATTGGCCGCTGCGTGCACGGCGGCGCCACCGTCAGCCGCATCGGCGGCGACGAGTTCGGGGTGGTGATGGAGAACCTCTTCAGCCACGAAGAGGCGGGGATGTGGGCTAAGCAGGTGCTGGAGCATTTCGCCGAGCCGATGGCGGTGGATGGGCGCGAGGTGGTGGTGAGTCCCAGCATCGGCATCTCCCTCTGGCCCAACGACGGTCAGGATACCAAGCAGCTGATGAACAGCGCCGCCGCCGCCCTGCACCGGGCCAAGGATACCGGGCGCAATCGCTACGTCTTCTACACCGACGATCTCAACAGCCGCGCCCTGGAGCGTCTGGAGCTGGAGATGGACCTGCGCAAGGCGCTGGAGCAGGGGGAGTTCGTGCTCTTCTACCAGCCGCGGGTGGATGTCGCCAACGGCCGGGTGGCGGGCATGGAGGCGCTGCTGCGCTGGAACCATCCACAGCGCGGCATGGTCGCCCCCGGGCGCTTCATCCCCATGCTGGAGGAGTCGGGGCTGATCGTGCCGGTGGGGGAGTGGGTGCTGCGTGAGGCCTGCCGTCAGTGCCAGGCCTGGCGCGAGGCCGGTTATGCCGGGCTGCGGGTCTCGGTCAATCTCTCGCTGGGTCAGTTTCGTGATGGTGATCTGCCCGAGAGCGTCGCCACGGCGCTCTCCGAGAGCGGCCTGCCCGCCGCCAATCTGGAGCTGGAGCTGACCGAGTCCACCCTGGCCGAGGACACCTCCTCCGCCGGGCAGCTGCTGCGCAAGCTCAAGGCGAAGGGGGTGAGCATCAGCCTGGACGACTTCGGCACCGGCTACTCCTCGCTCAGTTACCTGATGCACTACCCCATCGACCGTCTCAAGATCGACCGCAGCTTCGTCCGCGACATCGTCAGCAACCACGAGCACGAGGCCTTGACCAAGGCGATCGTCCTCATGGGCAACAGCCTCGATATCGGCGTGGTGGCCGAGGGGGTGGAGCAGCGTGAACAGCTGGAGATGCTGGCGGCATTGGGTTGCGATGAGATCCAGGGCTTCTACTACAGCCGTCCGCAGCCGGCCAACAAGTTCCTCTCCGTGGTCGCCGGTATCGAGGAGGGGTGGGTTGAGGGCGAGACCGAGGAGCTTCAGGCCACACTGTAAGGAAAACCTAAGATTCACCGCCTAAGCTGAAATCGTCGCGGTCCCCCCGCCGCTCAATGCACCCCACACAAGGAGGGTAGCGCCGTGAGCAAACCCGAACTGAAACACCTTACCCCTACCGAGGCCTGGAAGCTGATCCAGGACGACCCGCGCGCGGTCCTCATCGACGTGCGCTCCAATATGGAGTTCCTCTTCGTCGGCCACCCCAAGGGTGCGGTCCACATCCCCTGGATCGACGAGCCCGACTGGGTGGTCAACCCCAACTTCGTTCGCCAGGTGCGCGAGCTGATGCTCGGCGGCGTCATTTGCAACGACAGCGACCGTTGCGCCCCGGTGATTCTCCTGTGCCGCTCCGGCAAGCGCTCGGTCGACGCCGGCAAGCTGTTGCTGGAGAACGGATTCCGCGAGGTCTATAACGTACTAGACGGCTTCGAGGGCGAGCTGGACGATAACCACCACCGCAGCACCGAGGGCGGCTGGCGTTTCGAGGGGCTTCCCTGGGAGCAGTGCTGAGCGGCGGAACAGGGAAAAGGCCCCGAGAGGGGCCTTTTTTTTGAGGCAAAAAAAAAGCCCGCCGATATTCTCGGCGGGCGAGCGAACAGGAGGAGAGTTGTTCGTTCACGAAATTGAGTGACCCTCGGGTTGACCGGACCCCCTAATGCCGGCCCTCCCTTAGGTCGAGGTCAAATCTAACAGAGACAGAAAATTCAAAAAAAGAATTAATCGTTATGGTCATATAACAGTTTTGCA
>JBFFSW010000139.1:0-4925 GCA_041572195.1 Thiohalomonadaceae bacterium
CGGCGGTGGGGATGGCGTGGCGAGCGAGGAAGTCCTTGGTAAAGGCCTTGGAGCCCTCCAGCTGGGCGGCCCCCTTGCTGGGGCCAAAGCAGCGCAGACCGGCGGCCTCGAAGGCATCGACCACGCCGATCACCAGCGGCGCCTCGGGGCCGACGATGGTGAGGTCGATGGCGTTGTCGCGGGCGAAGGCGACCAGGGCATCGATATCCTCGACGCCGATCTTCACGTTCTCCAGCTTCGCCTCGCGGGCGGTACCGGCGTTGCCGGGGGTGACGTAGACCTTCTCCACATCCGGCGACTGCGCCGCCTTCCAGGCCAGGGCGTGCTCACGCCCGCCGCTGCCGATGACCATAACCTTCATGGGAACTCCTGAGAATCTGGGGCTGTACGGGGCGGCCATTCTACCGTAAACGGCCGCGCGCCGGGATAAGTTGGCCTTTTATGGGGATAACCTCAATCACCTGTATTGATTAGGGGTAATCAGGTATGCTGCGTCCGCCGCATGGAAGCGGGCCGTTAATGAGAAAGGGCCGCACCAGGGCGGTACCACAAGTAACGGAATGTTCAGGAGCGAGAACAGAATGAAAAAGAACAAGATCCTGGCCGCCGCCGCGGTCATGCTGACTGGCCTCGGCCTCAGCCAGAGCGCCTCGGCGACCCCCGCCTTCGCCCGCCAAATGTCGATGAACTGTCTGAGCTGCCACAACCAGAGCATTCCGATGCTCAACAGCTTCGGCCGTCAGTTCAAACTCTCCGGCTACACCATGGTGAGCGGCGCCGGTTCGATGATCACCGGCGGCAACCTGGGCACCAACGTGCCGCTGGCCATCAACGCCGGCGTCGGCGCCAAGTCCACCTACACCAGCAGCGATGTCACCGGCGCCCGCACCGAGCTGGCCGTGCCCGCCGGTGCCGCCATCATGATCGGCGGCCGCTTCGCCGAGAATGCCGGCGCCAACGTGCTCTTCAACGGTGACGGTATCGTCCACCTGCAGGCCGCCTTCGCCAAGCCGATGGGTGACGGTCACGCCTCCATCGCCTACTACGGCACCCTGGGCCACGGCCCCTTCATCGCCACCGAGAGCCACAACACCGGTCTGCACAAGGAGCTGCAGATGATCGACAGCTCCGACCGCGCCAACGCCGCGCAGTTCGTCGGCATGGGCCTGGGCAAGGGTCCGGCCACCGGCGTCACCGCCACCTACGGCGGCTCGGGCCTCAAGGCCTCCGTCGGTCTCTGGTCGCTGGGCTTCAACACCACCTTCTGGAACGGCGGCGTCGACACCGATGGCGGCATGGGCAGCCTCTTCCGCCTGACCTACGACACCAGCGCCTTCGGCTGGGACTTCGGCGTCGGCGCCTTCGGTGTCAGCGGCAGCCACGTCGGCTCCACCGACCTGCTGTTCGAGAACACCAAGGTGGCCACCGGCGGCTGGATCGTCCCCGGCGACGTCAACACCCACGAGGTCACCGCCAGCGGTTTCGACCTGCAGGCCCAGGGCAACATCGCCGGTATCGACACCCAGATCATCCTGACCCGCGTCGGCAACTACGAGTTCCTGCTGCGTGAGGAGAACGGCACCCTGAGCCCGATGCCCAACGGCCAGACCGTCGCCGCCAACATGATGGACCGCGACATCGCCGCTACCTCGCTGCAGATCCAGGCCATGCTCAACCCCGCCTGGGGCCTGCGTCTGGGCTACATGAACATCAAGGATGCCCGCGCCACCAAGACCGTCGGCCCGCAGACCTACGTCGAGCAGACCGGCACCACCAACACCGTGGGCGTCAACTACAACTATGCCGACAACGTCCGCTTCTCGCTGGAGCGCTCCAGCTACAAGCCCGACACCGGCACCACCGACACCCAGACCCTGCTGACCTCCATCATTGCCTTCTAAGGCGTAGCGATAAGGTCACGCACCTGAACGCCTCCACCGGAAACGGTGGGGGCGTGTTCTTTTGTTATCATGGGACGAGATTCAACGCGCAGGAGCGAACGGATGAAACCGCAACTGATCAGCTTCAAGCTCTGCCCCTTCGTGCAGCGCTCGGTCATCGTGCTCAAACACAAGGGCATCGATTTCGACATCGACTACATCGACATCAACGACCCACCCGAGTGGTTCAGGGCCATCTCGCCGCTGGGCAAGGTACCGGTGCTCAAGGTGGGCGAGACGGTGCTGTTCGAGTCGGCGGTGATCATGGAGTACCTGGACGAGGTCAACCCGCCCTCCCTGCACCCGGCCGACCCGCTGAAGAAGGCGCAGAACCGCGCCTGGGTGGAGTTCGCCTCGGAGCAGTTCTTCGCCCAGCATCGCATGCTCAGCGCCAGGGACGAGGAGGGTTTCAACAAGGAGCGCGAGGCACTGCGCGGCGCCCTCTCGCGGCTGGAACAGGTGGTGGTGGGGCCGTTCTTCAACGGCGAGGCCTTCAGCCTGACCGACTGCGCCTACGCGCCGCTGTTCATGCGCCTGGGCCTGCTCAGGGAGAACACCGGCATGGATCTGCTGGAGGGGCTACCGCGACTGGCCGCCTGGTCCGAGCGCTTGCTGGCCTGCGCGCCGGTTCAGGAGTCGGTGGTGGCGGAGCTGCCGCAGCTCTACCGCGGCATGATCGGCAAGTTGGGTGGATATGCGGCGGGGTTGTTGAAGGATTAAACCTCCAGCCCGCCAAAGCGCCGCGCCACCTTCTGCTTCTGCCAGCGTATGCCGAGGTAGATGCCGAGGATGAAGAATAGAATCAGCGACACGCCGTAGACGTAGTGCATCTGCTTGCGGCGGCTCTGCGAGTCCTCATCGTAGAACTCGCTCAGCTGCTCGTGCAGGTTGGAGTTCTCCTTGAGCAGACTGCCGACACGTTCCTGCAGCTGGTCGTTCTCCTCGGTGGTGTGAATGGAGTCGGCGCGCAGCTCGTCCAGCTCACCCTGCACCCGATCAAACTCGGTCTTCAGGCGCGCCAGGCGTTCGCGCGCCGGCGGCTCGCTGACCAGATAGATCTTGTTCACCCACCCCTCCTTGCCCTCGGGGGTACGCACCTTCACGTAGCCACCCTGGCGCTCCAGCACCTCCAGACGGGTGCCGGTGGTCACCACCTCCAGCGGCGACTCGGCGGAGTTGGGCTTGCTGCGCACACCCACACGCAACATATCGTTGACGTAGAGGGTGTCGGCGGCGGCAGGCAAGGCCATCAGTAGCAGCGCCAGCCAGAGGGAGATGGTTGTTATCGCTCGCATTCCGACTCTAATTCCTTGATTTCACGTGGACACCATCATAACAGCCCCCACCCGGCTATTCATCCACCGCCGCCGAGCAGGCCGAACCAGAGCGGCAGGGTGATGATCGCCAGGGCGGTACTCAGGGTCACCGCCAGCGAGTAAAGGGCGGTATCCAGGCGGTAGCGGTCGCAGAGAACGATGCCCAGCACCATGCTCGGCATCGCCGCCTCCAGCACCACCGCCTGCAGCGTCCACCCCTGCAGACCCAACATCGAGCCCACGCCCCACACCAGCGCCGGGGTGATCAGCAGTTGCAGCATCAGCACCGGCACCAGGATGGGCAGGCGCCGCCAGCCACCCTCGGGCCAGCGCAGCCCCAGACCGATGGCGAAGAGCATCAACGGCACCACCCCGGCGGCGAGCATGTCCAGCAGCCCACCGGCGATGGAGGGCAGCGGCACCCCGGCCAGGTTCAGAGTGACACCGGCCAGCGCCGCCCACAGCGGCGGCACCCTGAGCAGGGCCTTCAGCGGGCTGCCCAGCGTGCCGCCACCGTAGTGGGCGGCAACCATGATGCCCACGCTTAGCAGCAGCGGGGTGCAGGCGAAGAGGTCGTACTGCACGGCGATGCTGCGCGCCGGTTCACCGAACACCGCCTCCAGCACCGGCAGGCCGAGATAGGTGGCGTTGGGGAAGGCAGCGGCCAGCAGCAGGGCGCCCATCATCGGCGCCGCGGGCGGGCGCAGGCGGTAGATGAGCCAGGCCCCCCCCATGCCGATGCCGACGCCGACGGCGGCAGAGGCGGCCACCCGCAGCGAATCCAGGCTCAGCGGCGCGCGCCACAGCACCACCAGCACCAGCGAGGGCAGCAGCAGCACGTAGACCAGGGTGGTGAGGCTCAGGCGCAGGCTGTCGGCATCCAGCCCCTGGGGGCGGTAGCGACGCCAGGCCAGTCCGGCGATGATCAGCGCCGCGGATTGCAGGATCACTTCATACATAGGTGTTTCAGCCGCCGATATGCAGGATCAGCCGCCGACGCCCCGGGGCGTGGCGGTGCTCCCACAGGTAGATTCCCTGCCAGGTGCCCAGCGCCAGGCGTCCGTCGACGATGGGGATGGAGAGCGAGCTGGCGGTGAGCGAGGCCTTGATGTGCGCCGGCATGTCGTCCGGCCCCTCCTGGGTATGGGTGTAGAGCGGGTCGTTCTCCGGCACCAGGCGGTTGAGCCACGCCTCCAGGTCGCGCCGCGCCGAGGGGTCGGCGTTCTCCTGTATGGTCAGGCTGGCCGAGGTGTGCTGGATGAAGAGGGTGCAGAGCCCCTCGCTCAGGCCCGCCGCCTGCACCTCGGCGCGTACCGCGGCGCTCACCTCGTGCAGCCCCTGGCCGCGGACATCGATGCTCAATTCACGTATCAACGGATCCCCTCCCCTGCGCAATCCGGGCGAATATTAGCACTCTTTCATTGGGCCATCGTCTGATAGCGGCAATTCCCGCTTGTTTTTTCCGTATATGCGATTCAGAATCTACCGCCAAGCGAGCACATAACGATTCGCGAATGCCGCTACCGAATGCCTGCCACTCAACTGGAGATAAGACATGGCCGTTAAGAAGAAAGCCACGCCGAAGAAGAAAGTCGTAGCCAAGAAGGCCGCCCCGAAGAAGGCCGCCCCGAAGAAGGCCGCCCCGAAGGCAGCTCCGAAGAAGGCCGTC
>JBFFSW010000140.1:0-4891 GCA_041572195.1 Thiohalomonadaceae bacterium
CCAGGCGGCGCAGCCGGGGGCGGCTGAAACAGCTTCCCTGCTGCGCCGTCAGCTTTTCCAGCACCATCAGGCCGCCCTGAATAATCAGGCGGATCTCCAGGCCGAAGCGGCCCTTCAGGCGTGGCCCCAGCGCCGAACCCTCACGCATCATCTCCTCGGCCCGCTCCAGCTGAAACGCCAGCAGCTCGCGCATCGCCTCATCGCACACCCCTTCACGCAGATGCGTCTCATCCACGCCGAAGCGCGCCATCTCATCCAATGGCAGGTAGATGCGATCGTTCTCGTGGATGTCCTGTTCCATGTCCTGATAGAAGTTGATCAATTGCAGGGCGGAGCAGACCTGGTCGGAGAGGCGCAGATTCTCCTCGCTCGCCTCACCGACCAGGTGCAGCATCAGGCGGCCCACCGGGTCGGCGGAGCGGCGGCAGTAGTCCAGCAGCTCGGGAAAGTCGGCGTAGCGGCGCTTTTGCACGTCCTGGCTGAAGGCGTCGAGCAAATCGAAGAAGGGCTGCCGTGGTAGTTGGTGGCGTTCGATGACATCACTCAAAGCGAGAAACAGCCCATCCTCCGACCCGTCTCGCAGACACTCTCGGTACTCTTCCAGCGCTAAAAGTCGCTCTTCGGGCGGGGCATCCCCCTCATCGGCGATGTCGTCGGCACCGCGGGCGAAGGCGTAGATCACCGCCACCGCCGGACGGATGCGCCGCGGCAGCAGGTGCGAGGCGACCGGGAAGTTCTCGTAGTGGGAGGCGGCCAGCGCGGCGCACTCGGCGTAGGCCGCGCGCAGGGCTTCGTCGTTACTCATCGGAGGCGAGGGGGCGCACCATCTTCTCGACCTGGTTGCCCGTCTCCAGCTCCTTCTTGGCGCGTATGCCCATTTCGTTGAACTTGCGCGCGCCGGGCAGCACACGGGCGTCGAAGGAGGCGACCGCCTTGTTGTAGTGCTCGACGCTGCTGCCCAGGCTCTTGCCCAGCTTGCCCAGGTAGTCGCCGAAGGTGGAGAGGCGGCCGTAGAGCTCCTCGCCCAGGGCGCGGATCTGCTCGGCGTTCTCGGCCAGCGACTCCTGACGCCAGCCGTAGGCCACCGCGCGCAGCAGGGCGACGAAGCTGGTGGGTGTGGAGAGGATCACCTTCTCGGCCAGGGCGTCCTCCAGCAGCGAGCGGTCGCGGTCCAGGGCGGCGCTGAGGAACTGCTCGCCGGGGATGAACAGCACCACGAAGTCGGGGGAGTTCTTGAACTGTTGCCAGTAGGACTTGGCCGCCAGTTCCTTGACCCGATCACGCACCTTGCGCACGTGACGCTTGAGATGCTCCTCACGCTCGGCGTCATCGCTGGCCTCCACGGCGGAGAGGTAGGCGTCCAGCGGGGTCTTGGCGTCGACCACGATCTCGCGCCCGTCGGGCATGCGCACCACCATGTCGGGGCGTAGCGCGGCGCCGTTCTCATCGCGCACCTGCTGCTGTTCGTAGAAGTCACAGTGCTCCACCATCCCGGCCAGCTCGGCCAACCGCTTGAGGGTCATCTCGCCCCACTGGCCGCGCACCTCGGGGCGGCGCAGGGCGTTGACCAGCTTGCTGGTCTCCTGGTGCAGGTTCTGGTGGGCGTCGCTGATCTTTCTCAGCTCGGAGGTGAGGGAGCCGAAGCTCTCGCGGCGCTCCTTCTCGATGTTGTGAATCTGCTGCTCGGTGCGGTTCAGCGCCTCGCGGATCGGCTTGACCAGATTCTCGATCGCCTGCTCGCGCTGGGAGAGGTCGCCCTTGGCCTTCTCCTGATACTTCTCCAGGTTCTGCTGAGCCAGCTTGAGGAACTGGTCGCTGTGGTGGCTGAGGGCGTCGTTGGCCAACTGCTTGAAGCTTTCGCCCGCCTGGCGGCTGGCCTCCAGCTGTGCCTTGATTTGTGTGTTTTCATCACGCAGTCGTTGCATGCGCCGTTGCGCAAACAGCCAGGTGATAGCGGCGCCGGTGACGGCGGCAAGGAGGGCGATGGAATACTCATTCATGGCGGCATCTTAACCTAGCTCAAGCCCAACCGCTGCATCCGTCGCCAGAGGGTGGAGCGGTCGATGCCCAGGGTGGTGGCGGCCAGCGCGCGACTGCCGCCCGCCTCTTCGAGGGCGTGACGGATCATCTCACGCTGTTCGTCCTCGTCGGCGTCGCGCAGCTCCGTCCGCGGCTTGCCCGAGAGGCTGTAGTTGCGCACGTCCTGCGGCAGGCTGGCGGGGGTAACGGTCTTCTCCTCGGCGCACACCAGGCCGTGCTCGACGGCGTTGGCCAGCTCGCGCACGTTGCCGGGCCAGGGGTAGTCCATCATCATCCGCATCGCCTCGGCGTTGCACTGGATATCCGAGGGATAGCCGCGGATGGAGAGGCTTTCGCAGAAGTGCTTGATCAGCAGCGGGATGTCGCCGGGGCGCTCGCGCAGCGGCGGCACGTGGACGGGGATCACCGCCAGGCGGTAGTAGAGGTCGGCGCGGAAGCGGCCATCGTCCACCGCCTCGCGCAGGTTGCAGTTGGCGGCGCTGATGATGCGCACGTCCACCCGCAGACTCTTGTCCGAGCCCACCATCTCGAACTGCTGGTCCTGGATCACCTTCAGCAGTTTGGCCTGTAGGTTGAGCGGCAGCTCGCTGATCTCGTCGAGAAAGAGGGTGCCGCCGTTGGCCGCCTGGAAGCGCCCGGGACGCTCCTGCACGGCGCCGGTGAAGGCCCCCTTGACGTGGCCGAACAACTCCGACTCGATCAACGACTCGGGGATGGCGGCGCAGTTGACCTCGATGAAGGGCTTGCCCGCGCGGGCGCTCATCTTATGGATCTGGCGCGCCAGCTGGGTCTTGCCGGTACCCGACTCTCCCTGCAGCAGGACGAAGGCGTTGCTCGGGGCGATCTGCTGGATGCGGTCGAGGATCTCCAGCATCTTCGGGTCCTTGGAGACGATGCCCCCGGCACCGTTGAGCACCGCCTGCAACTGGCGCTCCTGGGTGCGGTCGCGGATCACCACCAGGCGCAGCCGCTCCTCCTCGCCCTCCAGTTCCACCAGGCCGCTGTCGATGCGCAGGTAACGGCTGCACTCGCCCTCCTGCAGGCGCTGTTCGAAACCGACGAAGGCGCCGCTGGGGCGGCCCGCGGCGTCCACCTCTCCGGCATCCAGAGCCGCCTTGAGCAGGGACTTCTGCAGATTGAGGCCGCCGAGTCGTTTGATCTGTTTCGGCGCCTCACCCTCGGGCAACCCCAGCAGGGTATTGACCACCGGATTGGCGAACAGCACCGTGCCGGAGGGATCGGCGACGATCACCCCTTCGTCGATGTGGCCGATCACCGCCTCCACCACGGGCCCCATCTTGTGCCAATCGGCCATATCCAAACCCTCACAACAGCGTTATAGTCATCAGTCCATCCGTTGGGCACCATAACCATATAGCCCCGGAGGCTGCAACAGTGTTGCAAAGCGCCGAAACAGCGTGAATAATTACAAAATAAAACAATAAGTTATAAAAAGAAAAGAATAACGACGCGACGCCAGGGATGCCCATGGACGTTGCAGCTGCAACACGGGAGGTTCAGCTTGAGCTACAGAAATCAAGTACTTACGAGCTGGCATCGTTCTTGCTCTTGTCCCCCCGATCACGCATCGCGTCACAACGATAACCACGGAAAAGAAGATACGGGGGCGAAAGCCAATGCCTTTTAACCGTCCGCTGGCGGCGCTGGCCCTGCTGGGACTGACCGCTCTGAATGGAAACCTCCTGATGGCCGCCGAGAGTGTCGCGGTAGAGACCATCGCCCTGCGCAACCATGTGTGGCTGGGGGGGACCGTACTGCCCGCCCGCCAGGTGAGCATCGCCGCGCAACTGCCGGGGAGGGTGGAGTACCTGGCTGGCGCCGAGGGGGATCGCTTCGCCGCCGACAGCGCCCTGGTGGCCCTGGATGACGACGAACTGCTGGCCCAGCGCCGCGCGGTGATGGCGCAGATCGCCAACGCCGACGTGGCAATGCGCAATGCCGGGGTGCAGTTCAACCGCGAGCTGGCCTCGCCGCAGTCGCGCGGCAGCATGGGCGGCATGGGCATGCCCGGCATGTTCGACCAGTTCTTCACCCGCAACTTCTCCGACATGATGGGCATGCAGGACTCCGGCATGGAGCGCCACGCCGACCTCTACTCCCACAGCAGCAACATCCAGCAGGCACGCAACGCCATGCTCCAGGCCCGCTCCAAGCTGGAGGAGGTGGACGCCAAGCTGCGCGACACGGTGGGCTACGCTCCCTTTGACGGCGTGATCCTGAAGAAGAAGGTGGAGATCGGCGACACCGTTCAGCCAGGCCAGCCGCTGCTGGTATTCGCCGACACCGCCAGCCTGCAGGTGCAGGTCGAGGTGCCCGCCCGGCTGATGGGCGGCCTGCGCGAGGGCGACGCCGTGGAGGTGCGCCTGGACCTCATCGACAAGCCGATCGTCAATGCCTACGTGGCCCGCATCTACCCCATGGCCGACCCGCAGCGTCACACCGTGACGGTGAAGTTGGAGCTGCCGATGGACGTCCCCGCCGGTCCCGGCATGTACGCCGAGGCGATGATCGTCGACCAGACCACCCCCAGCCGTCAGCTGCCGGTAATTCCGCGTAGCGCCCTGGTGCAGCGTGGCAGCCTGCCGACGGTACTGGTGGTGCGCGGCGACGGCTCCACCGAGCTGCGCGTGGTACGCACCGGCGAAAACCTGGGCGATGGCCGCGTCACCATCCTCTCCGGCCTGCAGGGCGGAGAGCGTCTGGTGGCCGAGCCTCGCCCCGGCGCCGTCTCCGGGCGGCGCTGAGTTGACGCGGCCCGGGCCGCGACTCAGCGAAAGAATAACAAGCTATCAGGACGATTCGAGCCTTGAACGCACAGAACAACCACAGC
>JBFFSW010000141.1:0-4875 GCA_041572195.1 Thiohalomonadaceae bacterium
CGGCCCACTCGACACCGGCGTAGATGTCCTCGGAGTTCTCGCGGAAGATGACCATGTCGGTCTTCTCCGGCTCCTTCACCGGGCTGGGGGTGCCGTCGTAGTAGCGCACCGGGCGCAGACAGACGTAGAGGTCGAGAACCTGACGCAGAGTCACGTTGAGGGAGCGGATACCACCGCCCACCGGGGTGGTCAGCGGACCCTTGATGGAGACCACGTACTCCTTGACCGCATCGAAGGTTTCGTCGGGGAGCCAGACATCGCCGCCGTAGAGATTGTTGGCCTTCTCACCGGCGTAGACCTCCATCCACTCGATGGCACGCTCGCCGCCGTAGGCCTTCTCCACCGCCGCATCGACCACCTTCTTCATCACCGGGGTGATATCGACGCCGATACCGTCACCCTCGATAAAGGGGATGATGGGGCGATTGGGAACATTGAGGGAGAAATCGTCGTTTACGGTGATCTTTTCACCACCGGACGGAATCTCGATCTTGTCGTAGGCCATGTCCACTCCATAGCTAATAAGGGAAGCCGCATATTCTACCATGAATGCAGGTAGAATAACCCCATGGCCCGCCTGCTGCTGTTCAACAAACCCTACGATGTACTGAGCCAGTTCACCGATGGTGAGGGGCGCTCGACCCTGGCCGACTACATCGACCTCAAGGGGCTCTACCCCGCCGGGCGCCTGGACCGCGACAGCGAGGGTCTGCTGCTGCTGACCGACAACGGCCCCTTGCAGGCGCGCATCGCCGACCCGCGCTTCAAGAAGCCCAAGACCTACTGGGTGCAGGTGGAAGGAGAGGTCAGCGACGAGGCCCTGGAGCGACTGCGCAAGGGGGTCGAGCTCAAGGACGGCCGCACCCGCCCGGCACAGGCCCGGCGCATCGCCGAACCCGAGGGGCTGTGGCCGCGCGATCCCCCCATCCGGGTGCGCAAATCGATACCGGACTGCTGGATCGAACTGACCATCCGCGAGGGGCGCAACCGTCAGGTGCGACGCATGACCGCCGCCGTCGGCCACCCCACCCTGCGCCTGATCCGCGCCTCCATCGGCGACTGGTCACTGGATGGGCTGGAACCGGGGCAGTGGCGGGTGATTGAAGTCGATGCTCCGCCCGCCAGGCGCAAACGCCGCCGCTAGGCCTTCTCCACCTCCAGCGCCTCCACCGTCAGGCGGATGTACTCGTAGTCCCGCCCCTCCAGCTTCCACACGGCGCGGCCCGTGAGCGGCAGCGGTCGACCATCGAGTCGGCCGTAACGGTCGATCACCGTCTCCCAGCGATCCAGCGAGAAGCCCTCCTCCAGCGCCCGCTGGCGCTGGGCCGTGACCCGGCTCACCCCGCCCTCGCCGTCGAAGTGGAAATCGGCGCTCGCCTCCACACCGGCGAAGCGGATGGTGGCGCGGGCGCTCTCGCCCTCCAGCTCTTCCCAGTCGATATAGTCGGCCAGCGCCGCCTGCGGGAACCAAACGATCTCCGAGAAAAAGCGCAGCAATGCGCCCTGGTCCAGTTCCTTGCCGCGCACATCGGCCAGGGACTTAACCCCCAGCAGCTTTACCCACATGTGGCCGTGCCCCTCAAGGAACAGGTCGCGCACGTAGATGTTGAACAGCGGCGCAACCCGAATCCTAGCCAGCCAGATGAAGCCCGGCTCGTGCAGCGAATAGATCTGCTCCGCCTCGAAGGGCAGCCACGGCTTACCCTCGGCGGGACGAAACTCCCCCGACTGCTGCACCCGCACCAGCGCCGCACGCGGCTGGCCCACCACCCCGCTGTGACGCAGCCAGCGGCTGACCGGCTCGGGCAGGCCATCCAGTTCGGACAGCTGAATGGTCCCGGCGGGGGCGGCGCCGGCCCTCTCTATCAGCCGCCGCATCTTCTCTCGCGCCTGGCGCTCGAAGGCCATGCCGCCCAGTCCCTCCGCAACCGCCAGTAGCGCCAGCAGGATGAGCAGCAAGCCCAGCAGGATCCAGATAATCTTCAGCATCGTCTCTCGTCCGCATAGCGTGGTTTTGATACCCTACCCTCACTTTGTAACCGATTACCGACGCCCCTGCCATGAGCCCCATCTGGACACCCCACCTGACCGTCGCCGCCATCATCGAAGAGGGCGGTAACTTCCTGTTGGTGGAAGAGGCCCCCGAGGGCGATGCGGTCTTCAACCAGCCCGCGGGTCACGTGGAGGATGGCGAGTCGCTCATCGACGCGGTCATTCGCGAGACCCTGGAGGAGACCGGCCGCCACTTCAGCCCCGAGGCGCTGGTCGGCATCTACCGCTGGACCTCGCCGCACAACGGTGTCACCTACCTGCGCGCCGCCTTCTGCGGCTCCATCTCCGCGCGCGACCCGGCGGTTTCCACCGACCCGGACATCCTCGCCAATCACTGGTTCGACCTGGACGCCCTGCGACTGCGCCTTCACAGCCTGCGCAGCCCACTGGTGATGCGCGGCATTGAGGACTACCTGCACGGCAAGCGGATGCCGCTGGATACGGTTCAGGAACTCTAAGATGAGCCAGCCGCTGGATATCATCGTCGGCCTCTCCGGCGGGGTGGACTCCTCGGTGGCCGCCCTACTGCTGCAGCAACAGGGACACCGGGTGCGCGGCCTGTTCATGAAGAACTGGGAGGAGGATGACTCCGAGGAGTACTGCACCGCCGCCGAGGACCTGAGCGATGCCCGCGCGGTCAGCGACAAGCTCGGCCTGGAGCTGCTGGCGATGAACTTCTCCGCCGAGTACTGGGACCGGGTCTTCGAGCACTTCCTGAGTGAGTACCAGGCCGGACGTACCCCCAACCCGGACATTCTCTGCAACCGCGAGATAAAGTTCCGCGCCTTCCTCGACCACGCCCTGGAGCGGGGCGCCGAGCGCATCGCCACCGGCCACTACGCACGCATCGGCCGCAACGATGAGGGGCGCTTCCTGCTGCTGCGTGGGCTGGACCGTAACAAGGACCAGAGCTACTTCCTCTACACCCTGGGCCAGGCGCAGCTCTCGCGCACGCTCTTCCCCAGCGGCGAGCTCGAGAAACCGCGGGTGCGCGAGCTGGCGCTGGAGCACGGACTCATCACCCACGACAAGAAGGACAGCACCGGCATCTGTTTCATCGGCGAGCGGCGCTTCAAGGATTTCCTCGCCCGCTACCTGCCCGCCCAGCCCGGCGACATAGAAACCCCCGAGGGCGCCTTGATCGGCCGCCACGACGGCCTGATGTATTACACATTGGGCCAGCGCCAGGGCTTAGGTATAGGCGGCGTCCCCGGCTACCCGGAGGAGCCCTGGTTCGTCGCCGCCAAGGATCTCACGCGCAACGTCCTTATCGCCGTGCAGGGCCACGACCATCCGCTGCTCTTCTCCCGCTCGCTGCAGGCCTCGCAGCTGCACTGGGTGAGCGGTGAGGCGCCGACCGCCCCCTATCGCTGCACGGCCAAGGTGCGTTACCGCCAGCAGGACCAGGGGTGTACCATCAGCGCCATCGACGACGGACGCTGCACGGTGCGCTTCGATGAGCCGCAGCGGGCCGTCACCCCCGGCCAGTCGGTGGTCTTCTACGACGGCGAGCGCTGCCTGGGCGGTGGGGTAATCGAATCGACCGAGAGCGACAACGAATGAGCAATAGCATGACCGACCGCACCCTGGCCCTGGCCGGGGTTTTCCAGGCGGCCACCCAGGTGGCGCAGGTGGCGCGCACCGGTAGCGTCGATCCCGGCCCCTTCGAGACCCTGATCCGCAGCCTCTTCATCACCGAACCACGCACCACCCTGGAGGTGTACGGCAGCCTCGATCACCTGCGCCCGGGGCTGGAGATGCTGGTGAGCCAGCTGGGCGGCGACGCCAACACCGCCCCCAAGCGCAACATCGAGGTGAGCCGCTACGCCATTGCCCTGCTCCACCTGGAGGGCAAGCTGAGCCGCCGCAAGGATCTGCTCAACACCATCAGCGAGGGACTGGTCGAGGCCGAACGCCAGCGCGAGCACTTCGAACTGACCCACACCAACATCATCGCCCGCCTGGCCGATATCTACGGCAACAGCGTCAGCACCCTCAGCCCGCGGATCATGGTCAACGGCGAGCACGGCCATCTCAACAATCCCTACGTGGTCGAGAAGGTACGCGCCCTGCTGCTGGCGGGAATGCGCTCGGCGGTGCTCTGGCACCAGAGCGGCGGCAGCCGCTGGCAGCTGCTGTTCAAGCGTTCGGCGCTGATCGCCGAGGCGCGGCGACTACTCGCTCCATGAGCCTCTTCCTCGCCCCCATGGAGGGGGTTCTGGATTATCAGCTGCGAGCCTTGCTTACGGAGATCGGTGGCTTCGACGCCTGCGTCACCGAGTTCGTGCGCGTCAGCGGCAACCTGCTGCCGCGGCGCATCTTCCACAAATACTGCCCGGAACTAAAGAACGGCGGCCTCACCCCCAGCGGCCAGCCGGTCTACCTGCAGCTGCTCGGCAGCGACCCCACGCTGATGGCCGAGAACGCCGCCCGCGCCGCGGAGCTGGGCGCCCCCGGCATCGACCTTAACTTCGGCTGCCCGGCCAAGACCGTCAACCGTCACGGCGGCGGCGCCGCTCTGCTGCGCGAGCCGGAGCGGGTCTTCGCCATCGTCGAGGCGGTGCGCGCGGCGGTACCGAGCGAGACCCCGGTGAGCGCCAAGATGCGCCTGGGTTACGACGACACCAGCCACACCCTGGAGCTGGCCCAGGGCATCGAGTCGGCCGGGGCCGCCTGGCTGACGGTGCACGCCCGCACCCGCGCCGAGGGTTACCGTGCCCCGGCCCACTGGGAGTGGCTGGCGCGCATCCGCGAGGTGCTGGAGATACCGCTCATCGCCAACGGCGAGATCTGGAGCGTGGAGGACGCCCGTCGTTGCCGCGA
>JBFFSW010000142.1:0-4781 GCA_041572195.1 Thiohalomonadaceae bacterium
ATCGGCGGTGAGGAGGCGATGGAGCTCCTCTTTCCGATCATGGTCTTCACCTCCGAGAGTGGCCGCGCCCGCCTCGATGAGCTCGATGCCGGGGAGCTGGAGACGCTCAAGCGCTCCATCCCCGACGCGGTGCACAAGCTGCACCTTTTCTGGCGCAAGAATCGCGGCAAGCTGGCCAGCTCGCATCAGCCCTTCGTCCACGACGAGCCGCTGGTCGGCCGCAACGACCCCTGCCCCTGCGGCAGCGGCAAGAAGTTCAAGAAGTGCTGTCTACACTGATATCCATAACCCACGAACCCGTGTGAACGCCCATGCTGATCGTCATCTCCCCCGCCAAGACCCTGGACTACGACACCCCGGCCAAGACCAAACGCTTTACCGAGCCCGCCTATCTGGAGGACTCGCAGCTCCTTATCGATCGCGCCCGCCAATGGTCGGCCCTGGATATCGCCGAGCTGATGCAGGTGAGCATGAAGATCGCCGAACTCAACCACGAGCGCTTCGCCGAGTGGCACACCCCCTTCAGCGCGGAGAACGCCAAGCAGGCGGTGCTCGCCTTCAAGGGGGATGTCTACACCGGGCTGGAGGCGGAGAGCTTCTCCGCCGATGACTTCGCCTTCGCGCAAAAACATCTGCGCATCCTCTCCGGCCTCTACGGCCTGCTGCGGCCGCTGGACCTGATGCAGCCCTACCGCCTGGAGATGGGGCGCAAGGTGGACACCGAGCGCGGCAAGAATCTTTACGAGTTCTGGGGCGGCAAGATCACCGAGGCGCTGAACCAGCAGCTCAAGGCGCTGAAGAGCCCCTACCTCATCAACCTCGCCTCCAACGAGTACTTCAAGGCGGTCAAGCCCAAGCAGCTCGACGGCGAGGTGATCACCCCCGAGTTCAAGGACTGGAAGAACGGCCAGTACAAGATGATGGGGGTTTACGCCAAGAAGGCCCGCGGCCAGCTCAGCCGCTTCGTCATTCAGAACAAGCTCACCAATCCCGAAGATATGAAGGACTTCGCCGTCGACGGTTACGGCTTCAACGAGGAGATGAGCAGCGGCAATAAGTGGGTGTTCACCCGCCGCCAGGCCTAGGCGCCATTGCCGCTATCCAGATCCCGCAGGGCGCCGTAACCACCCATGGAGCGTAGTTCGGAGAGGGTGGTCAGCCCCTCGGCCACCTTGGTCAGGCCGTCGTCGAGCAGGAAGTGGTGGCCGCGCGCGGCCAGGTGCTGGTAGAGGGAGCGGCGGTCCGCCTCGTCGAGGATCAGCTGGTACTCCCCGGCGTCGATGCGCCAAACCTCGAAGACGCCGACGCGCCCCTGGTAGCCGACGCCGTGGCAGGCCTCGCAGCCGCGGGCGTGCCACACCTGTTTGGGCATGGCCCTTCCCAGCTGGTGCAGCCAGTGTTTCTCCTCGTTGTTGGGGCCGCCCTGCGCCCGGCAGTGGGGGCAGAGGCGTCGCACCAGGCGCTGGGAGATGACCAGGATCAGGTTGGCGGAGATCTCGTGGCCGTTGAGGCCGTAGTTGCGCAGGGTCTCCACCACCGCCACCGCGTCGCGGCTGTGCAGGGTGCTCATCAGCGCGCGGCCGCTGGAGGCGGCGGTGAGCGCCGCGCGGGCCGAGTCGGCGTCGCGGATCTCCCCCAGCATCAGGAAGTCGGGGTCCAGGCGCAGCATCGCCTTCACCCCCTCGATGAAATCCATGCCGTGAAACTTGTCCACCTGGATGTGGTTGATGCCGTCGACCTGGTACTCCACCGGGTCCTCGACGGTGACCACGCTACGCTCGTGCAGCTTGAGCTTGTGCAGCAGGGCGTAAAGGGTGGTGGTCTTGCCGCTGCCCGAGGGGCCGGCCACCAGCAGCATGCCGCTGACATTACCCAGCCACTCCTGGATCTGCTCCAGCCCCTCGGCGTGCAGACCCAGATCGTCCAGCTGGTAGGGGATGGCGGGGTTGTCAAAGAGGCGGATGCTGAGCTTGTCGCCGTGCAGGCAGGGGGCGCGGGTGAGGCGCAGGTCGATGGGGTGATCATCGATGTGGTAACTGACGCGCGCGTCCTCGGCGACGAAGCGGGTGACCGGGTTGAGTTGCGCCAGGTTCTTCAGCTGGTTGGTGAGGCGCTGGCCCTTGTCGCGATCCAGCAGCGCCGCGTCGTGCACCACGCCGTCGATGCGCATGCGCACCAGCCAGCCGCGGGACTGCGAGTCGATGTGGATATCGGTGGCTCGTGCCTTGATGGCGTCGCGTAGCAGGGCGTCGGCGAGGAGGGGTGTCGTACCCTCATCGGTGTCCAGCGCCTGCTGCAGGCCTTTGGCCAGGTAGTCACGTAACGGACGCCCCTCGGTGGTATCAATGTTGCTCATTACATCCCCCCGCCTTCGTCGTTGCTCTTCATAGAGCTTACTACATATAACCCATCTCCTCGGCCACCGCGGAGAGCAGGGCGCGGCCGCCGTCGAGGTTGTTGTGGATGGCGTGGCGGTGGTCGATCCACCACTTGGCCTCCACCTCCTCGCTGAGGTGGTCGATGGCCCTGGCGATGCCGCCCTTCACCATCGACCAGTGGTCCGGGTCCTCCTCCTCGGCCTGGGCGTTCACCTCATCCATCCAGCGCAGCACCTTGTCGATGGCGCCGAAGGCGTTGAGGCGGATCCCCTCGGCCCACTCTACCTGACGGGCCGAGCCCTCCAGCGGCGGCAGGCCGCGATCATTGGCCCGCAGGCGCGCCTCGGCGGCCCTGTCGCGCCGCTCGCGTTCATGCTCATCGGCCTGGCAGAGGGGACAGGGGGCCTGGCGCAGCTGCGCGATGCGCTCGCCCCAGCCGAAGTCATCGTCGCCGTAGAAGGGTTGCAGGGTGGTGTGGCCGCAGGCGTGGTGGATCACCTTCAGCTCCAGCTGTTCGCGGCTGGCGCCGTCCCCCTGGTTGTTGCCCACCAGGGTGCAGGGGATGTTCTCGCGTAGCGCCCAGCGGGCCATCGCCGGGTGCTGGGCCGATTCGTAGATGCGGCGGATGGGGCTGCCCGCGTAGTGTTGTTCGATGATGCCCGCCTTGTACTCGTCCACCGGGCCGTAGTCGCGCGGCGGGCGCAGGTGCAGGGCGTCGAAGCCGATGCCCCAGCGGCGCAGCCACGCCTCGGTCTCGCGGGTGGCGCGGGCGGAGCGGGAGCTGAGCAGCACCACCGCCACCCCCTCGGCGCGGGCGCGGTTGAGGCGTTCGATCAGCGGCAGGTTGGGCATATCGTCGACGCAGGCGGCGTGGAAGCGATCCCACTGCTTCACCCCCTCCTCGTTGTAGAGGTGGTGCAGGCGGTGCTCCAGCAGGGCGAGCACGCCGTCGAGGCCGCAGATGACGATTTCGCGAGGAGAGTGCATGGGGGAGTGCATGGCCGTTATTGTGCCCGATTGACAGGTGGTGGTGGTGGATTAGGCTGAAGGTATAAGCCGATGAAAAAGAGGGGAGTGATGATGAAGCGTGTGACGATGTGGATGGTGGCCCTGTCGGGCCTGCTGCTGAACGCCGCGGCGTGGGCCGGGGTGATCGAGGGCTTTGTCGGTTACAGCTCCACCCAGGTGGCGCAGGGGGTGACGGTCAAACTGCTGGAAGGTGAGAGCGGCCGGGTGGTGGATATCGACGAGACCGGCTTCTTCGGCAAGTACAAGTTCACCGACGTGGCCCCCGGCTACTACCGCATTCAGGTCAATGACGTGGTGCGCGAGGTGATGCTCAAGGGCGATGGCAAGAAGCGCCTGGATATCGACCTCAGTGCCAAGGGCGGGGTGATGGACTACGGCAAGGCGGGGCGCGAGGAGCTGGAGCGTGAGCTGGCGGGCACCGCCAGCGGTGGCGCGGCCTCCCCCGGCCCCAACGACGAGACCCTGGCGGCGCAGATCGCCGGGGTGTGGTGGGGCTACTCCGGTTCCACCGAGCGGCGTATCGGCCTCTGCCCCGGCGGGGTGTTCCGCAGCTTCAGTGAATCCTCCTATTCGGGCACCGGCTACGACAGTCTGGGCAACGAAACCCTCTCCTGGGGCGCGGTGGGCCAGGGCGGCGGCCAGGGGCGCTGGAGCATCCAGGGCGACACCCAGAGCGGGGTGATCTCGGTGCGTTACAACGATGGCGGCAGCGATGAGCTGCGCTACCGCCAGACCGGTGAACCGGGCTGCCTGAACATCAACGGCAACACCCTCTGCCGCCAGTCGGCGCGGTGTGATTAAGGGCTAGGGGCGTCTTCGAGGATGATGATGGAGCGCTCGGCCACCCCCAGGTGATCAGCGACCACGCCGCACTTGGTCTGCAGCAGGAAGAAGAGCCCGGTGCGGCTGCCCACCAGCGACTCGTAGTTGGCCATCCCCTTGGCGATGATGAGCGGCGCGCTCTCGAAGCGCTGGCGGAAATCATCGGAGCAGAGCTCCAGCAGGCTGCCCATGGCATCGGCGCCGTTGTCGATGATCGTGCAGCACTCATCCAGCCCCGCCGCCAGGGCATCCTCGCGGGTGGCGTCGTTCACCGCCGGACCGCCCTTGACCACGTAGGTGAGCTCCTTACCCAGGGTCTCGATAAACAGCCTGTCTAGCACCGTTTCTCCGGCGTTGTCGGCAAGATAGAGTACGTTGTCGCTGTTTTTCAGCTGTTGAAATAGCCGTGCGCTGTGGTCGATAGCCGGGTCGATGCTGAGTACCCGTTCGATACTCGCCTCCAGGTCGTACTCGGCGGCCACCCCCAGGTCGATGATGTTGCCGGCGATGGCCAGGCGCAGGGCGGTCTGCAGCGGCTGCGCCGAGTCGGCG
>JBFFSW010000143.1:0-4764 GCA_041572195.1 Thiohalomonadaceae bacterium
GGCCGGGACGACGTCGAGAAGGAAGAGGTCAAGCCCCAGGTGGATCGCTTCACCTTCCCCGACGGACACTCGATCATCGTCCTGGCCGAGGGGCGCCTGGTGAACCTGGGCTGCGCCACCGGCCACCCCAGCTTCGTGATGAGCGCCTCGTTCACCAACCAGGTGATTGCGCAGATGGAGCTGTGGCAGCACGCCGAGAACTACCAGAACGAGGTGTACGTGCTGCCCAAGCACCTGGATGAGAAGGTGGCGCGGCTGCACCTGGCCAAGATCGGCGCCCACCTCACCGAGCTGAGCGCGGCCCAGGCCGACTACCTCGGTGTCGAGGTGAGCGGCCCCTACAAGCCCGAGCATTACCGTTATTAAATGGGGTAAGGTGACGATCATGGAATCGCAAAAGCAACACCCCAAACAGTACAGCTTCGAGTTCTTCCCGCCCAAGTCCGAGGAGGGTGCGACCAAGCTGCGCGCGACCCGAGACGAGCTGGCCAAGCTCGGCCCCAAATACGTCTCGGTCACCTTCGGCGCCGGCGGCTCCACCCAGGCGGGTACGGTGGAGACGGTACGCGAGATGAGCGCGGCGGGCCTCGACACCGCCCCTCACCTCAGCTGCATCGGCTCCAGCCAGGATGACATCCGCTCCCTGCTTAACGGCTATATCGAGATGGGCGTCAAACGCATCGTCGCCCTGCGCGGCGATATGCCCTCGGGCATGCGCGAGGCGGGGGCCTTCCACTACGCCAATGAGCTGGTGGAGTTCATCCGCGCCGAGACCGGCGATCACTTCCACATCGAGGTGGCCGCCTACCCCGAGTTCCACCCCCAGGCCCCCTCGGCCTCGGCGGACCTGGACAACTTCGCGCGCAAGGTGGCCGCCGGCGCCGACGCCGCCATCACCCAGTACTTCTACAACATCGACTCGTACCTGCGCTTCGTCGAGGAGTGCGAGCGGCGCGGCGTCGGGGTGCCCATCGTGCCGGGCATCATGCCCATCACCAACATCAAGAATCTGGCCCGCTTCTCCGAGATGTGCGGCGCCGAGATCCCCCGCTGGCTGCGCCTGCGCCTGGAGGCCTACGGCGAGGACAGCCGCTCGCTGCGCGCCTTCGGCCTGGAGGTGACCACCGAGCTCTGCCGCCGCCTGCTCGACGAGGGGGCCCCCGGTCTGCACTTCTACACCATGAACCAGGTCGAGCCGACGCGCATCATCTGGACCAGCCTGGGGCTGTAACGCCCCATGCGTATCCCCCGCATCTTCCACCCCGAACCACTCACCTCCGGCTCACGTATCGAGCTGGAGGCCAACGCCGCGCGCCACGTGGCCAAGGTCTTGCGCCTGCGCGAGGGTGATGAACTGCTGTTGTTCGATGGCCGCGGCGGCGAGTACCCGGCGCGCATCGCCGAGCTGGGCAAGCGCGAGGTGATGATCGAGTGCGGCACCCATCGTCAGATCGAGCTGGAGTCGCCGCTCAGCGTAACCCTGGCTCAGGGGGTCTCCAAGGGCGAGCGCATGGACTACACCATCCAGAAGGCGGTGGAGCTCGGCGTCAGCCGGATCGTGCCGCTGGACACCTCGCGCTCGGTGGTCAACCTCAAGGGGGATAGGCTGGAGAAGAAGATGGCCCACTGGCGCGGGGTGATCATCAGCGCCTGCGAGCAATGCGGGCGCAATACCCCGCCGGAGTTGTTGCCGCTGGTAAAACTGGATGCCTGGTTGGCGAAAGGTGCCGACGGCGCCGGGCTGGTGCTGGACCACCGAGCCGAGCACTCCATCACCACTCTGGACGCCTCTGAGGCCTTTACCCTGTTGATCGGTCCCGAGGGGGGGCTGAGCGAGGAGGAGCGCAATCGCGCGTACGCCGCCGGTTACCAGGGGCTGCGGCTGGGGCCGCGGGTGCTGCGCACCGAGACCGCGGCGCTCACCGCCCTGGCGGCGCTGCAGTCGCGTTTTGGGGATCTACTTTAGCTGAGCCAAATAGGCGGCCAGGGCCTGGATCTGATCGTCGGTAAGGCTCTGGGTCACCTGCTCCATGCGCTGGCTGCTGCGAATGCGGGAGAAGGCGGAGGTCTGGTTCTGGGCATTGGCACGGAAGCGCTTGAGGGTGCTCTCGACATAGACCGGTTTCTGTCCGGCGATACGGGCGTAACCCTCGGCGCCGCGGCCATCCTCGCCATGGCAGAAGCTGCACTTGCTCTGGAACAGCTCCCTGCCGCGCGAGGCCATCACCGGGTCGCTCTCCTGCGGCACCAGCTTGTTCTCGGAGAAGAAGACGGCCAGGTTGACCATGTCCTCGGTGGTGAAGTCCTTGGCCAGGGTATTCATCACGAAATTCTTGCGGCGGCCATCGGCGAACTTGCCGATCTGCTCCAGCAGGTAGGCGGGGTTCTGCTCGGCCAGGTTGGGGATCTCCGCGCGGGTGCTGTTGCCGGTGGGACCATGGCAGCTGCTGCAGAAGAGCGAACGCTCCTTACCCGCGGCGAAGGCCGCCCGGTTCTTCTCCTCATCGGCCTGCACCGCGGCGATCTCGGCCAGGGCCCGCTCACGCTCCTCCGGGGTCGCGCCCATCGCCGGGAGGCTCAACGCCCACAGTGCCAGCAGCCCAATCATCCCGGTTTTCGTCTTCAGCATCGTTCGACGCATCCTCTAGATTTCAGATAGTGATTTATTGACTCAGTGGCCGCCGACGCCGTGCTTGAGCAGCAGCTGCTCGAGCGCGTCCAGGTCGGGGATCAGCGCCTCGTTCTCTTCCAGGGCGACCCGCGCCTTGATCACCGGGCCATCCTCCTCGCCACGCGGACGCTCCACCAGCATGCCGTCACGCAGCTGTTGCAGGCGCGGGATGCCGCGGGCGAGGATGGCGATGAAGGGCAGCTGCGGATTGTGGTTGAGAGTGTTGACCACCGCCACGCGAGCGCCGCGGCTGGACTCCTCCACCTCCTGACCCAGCAGCCGCTCGTAGCGCAGCAGCGGCACGCCGCGACCCCGCCAGGGGAACAGCCCCAGCAACCACTCGGGCGCCCCCTCGAGCAGCTGCGGCGGCTCGTAATCGCTGATCTCAGCCACCGCGGTGTTGGGCAGCAGCAGGTCCAGTCCTTGCAGCGGGATCCACAGGCTGCGCACCGTGACCGACGTTTCCTGCGCCTGCGGCGCGCTCGTTTGCGGGGCGGCTTCACTCATCAGGCGCGCTCCTCCAGCATGCGCTGGATGTTCTCCAGCAGGTCGGTTTCGGTGTAGGGCTTACCCATGTAGACATCGACGCCGATGTCCATGGCCCGCTGGCGGTGCTTGTCGCCGGTACGCGAGGTAATCATGATGATCGGCAGGTGGCGCAGACGGTCGCTGTTGCGAATGTGGGTGGCCAGCTCGTAGCCGTCCATGCGCGGCATCTCGATATCCAGCAGCATCACATCGGGCATGTTCTCCTCCAGCACCGCCAGGGCATCGACGCCGTCCTTGGCGGTGATGGCGCGCATGTCGTGGCGCTTGAGCAGACGCTCGGTGACCTTGCGCACGGTGATGGAGTCGTCCACCACCATCACCGTCACCTGGCGCGCCTCGGCGGAGGCCGAGGGCAGCCCCGCCTGCAGCTCACCGCCGCGCTTGGCCAGACCGCGGCGGATCAGCGCCGGCAGGTCGATGATCAGGGCCACGCTGCCGTCGGCGAGGATGGTGGCGCCGGAGAGGTCCTGCAGGCTGGAGAGCTGCGCGCCCAGGGATTTGACCACGATCTCGCGGCTGCCCATCAGGCCGTCCACCACCAGCGCCACGCGGTGGTCGCCGGACTGGGCCAGCAGCACCGGACGCTTGCGCGCCTCGCTGTCGGCGCTGAAGTGGCTGCCGCCGAGGACGTTGCCCAGGTGCAGCAGCTCGTACTGCTCGCCCACCCACTCGAAGCGGGGCTGCTCCTGCTCCATCAGTTCGACCAGGTCCTGGTGCTCGATACGCTCGATGCCCTTAATGCTGAGCAGCGGGATGGCGTAGCGCTCCTCACCCTCCTGCACCAGCAGCGCGCGGCTGACCGAGAGGGTCAGCGGCAGGCGGATGGTGAAGGTGGTGCCCTTGCCCTGCTCGGAGTCGATGACCAGCACGCCACCGAGCTGTTTGATCTCGCTGTTGACCACGTCCATGCCAACGCCGCGGCCGGCCACCTGGCTCAGCTCCTTGGCGGTGGAGAAACCGGACTCGAGGATGAACTGCATCACCTCGTGGTCGCTGAACTCAGCCCCCTCGGCGATCAGGCCGCGCTCGCGGGCCTTCTCGCGCACCGCGTCGATGTTGATACCGGCGCCGTCGTCGCTGACCCGGATCAACACCTCGGAGCCCTCACGCGAGAGGGCGATGGTGATATCGCCGCTCCCCGGTTTACCCGCCGCCTGGCGGCTCTCGGCGTCCTCAATGCCGTGGGCGATGGAGTTGCGCAGCATGTGCTCCAGCGGCGCCATCATGCGCTCGACCACGGTGCGGTCCATCTCCACATCGGCACCCTGGAAATGCAGGGTGGCCTGCTTGCCCAGGTCGGCGCAGGTCTGGCGGACGATGCGGCGCAGGCGCGGGGCGTTCTCCACCAGCGGCACCATGCGCGTGTGCATCAGGCTCTCCTGCAGCTCGGTGTTGACGCGCGCCTGCTGCAGCAGCAGGGTCTCGGTCTCGCGGCTGAGGTCGAGCAGGGTGTCCTCAATGCTGAGCAGGTCGGCCAGCGACTCCATCATCGAGCGCGAGAGCTGCTGCATGTGGGTGAAGCGGTCGAACTCCAGCGGGTCGAA
>JBFFSW010000144.1:0-4730 GCA_041572195.1 Thiohalomonadaceae bacterium
CGACGAAGGCGTGCTGCTCGCACACCTCCTTGGAGTTGTTGGAGACCCCGGCCTGAACCTCCAGCAGGTCCTTGTACTGACCATCGGCGTGCAGGTGGGTGGAGAGGATGCCCGGCTCATCGGAGGCCTGCAGCACCACCGCACCGGCGCCATCACCGAAGAGCACGCAGGTGGCACGGTCGCTCCAGTCGACGATGCGCGACATGGTCTCGGCGCCGATCACCAGGGCGGTCTTATGGCTGCCGCTCTTGATGAACTTGTCGGCCACGCCCAGGGCGTAGACGAAACCGGTGCAGACCGCCTGCACGTCGAAGGCGGTGGCGCCGTGGTTGCCCAGTCGCCCCTGCAGCAGACAGGCGGTGCTGGGGAAGACCTGATCGGGGGTGGTGGTGGCGACGATGATGAGGTCCAGCTCCTCGGCGCTGACCCCGGCCATCTCCATCGCCCGCAGCGCCGCCTGCTCGGCCAGGTGCACGGTGTTCTCGCCCTCGACGGCGATGTGCCGCTGCTTAATGCCGGTACGGGAGGTGATCCACTCATCGGTGGTATCAACCATCTTCTCCAGGTCGGCGTTGGTGAGGACCTTTTCCGGCAGGTAGGAGCCGGTACCGCTGATTCGTGAATAGATCAAACCGCTTGCCTTTGCTGCAATGCCTGGCCGAGTCGCTCGGCAATCAATTCAGGGACGTTGGTGGCCACCTCCTTCACCGCCACATCAATGGCATTGGCGAAGGCGAAGGCCCCGGCGCCGCCGTGGCTCTTGATGACGATACCACGAAGACCGACGAAACTGGCACCGTTATAGACGTCCGGGTCGATGCGACGTCTAAACGCCTTGAGCACCGGCATCGCCACCAGCGCCGCCAGCTTGGTGAAGATATTACGCTTGAACTCCACCTTGATGAAGTGGCTGACCATCTTCGCCAGCCCCTCGCTGGTCTTCAGCGCCACGTTGCCGATGAAGCCGTCGGCGACGATCACGTCGGTGCCGCCCTTGTAGATGTCGTCACCCTCGACGTAGCCGACGTAGTTGAGCTCGGCGGTGGCGAGCAGCTTGGCCGCCTGCTTCACCTGCTCATTGCCCTTGATCTCCTCCTCGCCGATGTTGAGGAGGCCGACGCTGGGCGCCTCGATGCCGTCCACCGCGCTGACCAGCACCGAGCCCATCATCGCGAACTGGTAGAGGTGCTCGGCGGAGGAGTCGACGTTGGCGCCCAGGTCCAGCATGTGGGTGTGGCCCTTGATGGTGGGCAGGGCGGAGATGATCGCCGGGCGGTCGATGCCGGGCAGGGTCTTGAGGACGAAGCGGGCGGTGGCCATCAGCGCGCCAGTGTTGCCGGAGCTGACGCAGGCCTGGGCCGCGCCCTCCTTCACCAGGTCGATGGCCACGCGCATGGAGGAGTCCTTCTTGCCGCGTAGCGCGCTTGATGGAGGCTCGTCCATCGCCACCACCTGGGAGGCGTGGCGTAACTGGAGGCGGCTCTTGTCACCGCCGTGGCGGCCAAGCTCCTCGGCAAGAACGGCCTCGTCACCGACCAGGATCAGCTTCAGGCGCGGGTGGCGGGTCAGCGCCTCAATGGCCGCCGGGACCACCACCGAGGGGCCGTGGTCGCCGCCCATGGCGTCCAGCGAGATGGTAATGAAGTCGTTGCTCATAATGCTCCACAAACGACAACGCCGCCCCGGTTATCAGCCGGGCCGGCGCTGTCATGGATCAGACTTTGGGGCAATGCTTAGCCCTTGTCGGTCACCTTACGGCCACGGTAGTAGCCATCGGGGCTGACGTGGTGACGCAGATGGGTCTCACCGGTGGTGGGCTCAATGGAGAGCGCATTGGACTTGAGCGCGTCGTGGGAGCGGCGCATGCCGCGCTTGGACGGAGACTTTTTGTTCTGCTGTACAGCCATGGTGGTATTCCTCGTTCAGGCGTTGCCACGTGTTTTCAGTTTGGCCAGCTCCGCGAAGGGGTTGTCCCCCCCGGCGGGCTCACCGGATTCGGTTTCGTCACTCCCCTGCTCCACGTGGAGTCCACAATCCTCGTCGTGGCGCGGCACGATGGGCAGGGCGAGCAGCAGTTCATCTTCAATGATGTCCTGCAGGAAGAGCGGCTGGTCGCCGGTCATCAGCGGGTCGTAGTAACTGGGCAGTGCCTCGGCCTCGGTGGCGTTGCCGACGATGGCCAGGTTCAGCTTCAGCTCCACGCGATGGGCCATGGGCTCCATACAGCGCTGACAGAGCAGGCTCAGTTCGCCACTCACCGTGCCGCGCATATAGCGATAGCCCTCTTCGTCGATGCCGAAGTTCAGTTGTACCTGTACCTCGCCGGCATCGTCGCAAAGCGCTTCGCCAAGACGCGCCATCTTCGCCAGCACCAACATCCCGGCCAGTTCGCGGCGGGTCTCGGCGTAGCGGATGGGGTCGATCTGAACCGGTAGACGCTCATCCAACATAAGCGCGCAATAATACAGGCCTTGGTTACCCGCTGTCAAAGAAAAAACCTAAGCAAATCGGGGGGTTCAGCCTTGCGGCTCACCCCTTGCCCGACGTAGGCTGGTGAGATGAGTGGAAACGGCGAAAAACCGCTGCGGATCACCGAAACCGCCCTGCGCGACGGCCAGCAGTCGCTGCTCGCCTCGCGCCTGCAACGCGGAGAGATGCTGGAGGCCTGCACCGCCCTGGAGCGGGTCGGCTACTGGGCCATCGAGGTGTGGGGCGGGGCCTCCTTCGACGCTTGCCTGCGCTTCCTGCATGAGGACCCATGGGATCGGCTGCGCGCCCTGCGCCGCGCCCTGCCCCACTCGCGCCTCTCCATGCTGCTGCGCGGCCAGTCGCTGGTGGGCTACCGCCACTACGCCGACGATGTGGTGCGAGCCTTCATCCGCCGCGCCGCCGACAACGGCATCGACCTGTTCCGCTGCTTCGACGCCCTCAACGACAGCCGCAACCTCGCCACCGCCATCAGCGCCGTACTCGAGAGCGGACGCCACGCCCAGGGGGCGCTCTGCTACACCACCGGCCCCGGCTACGACCTCGACTATTATATGAAGCTTGGCCGCGAACTGGCCGCGCTGGGCTGCCACTCGCTGGCGATCAAGGACATGGCCGGGCTACTCACCCCCTACCGCGCCGCCGAGCTAGTCACCGCGCTACAGGCCGACACCAATCTCCCCGTGCACCTGCACAGTCATGCCACCACCGGGCTGGCGGCAATGAACCATCTCAAGGCGGTGGAGGCGGGCTGTCGCCACCTGGATACCGCCCTCTCGCCGCTGGCCGGGGGCAACAGCCACCCGGCCACGGAGAGCATCACCGCCGCCTTCGCTGACACCCCCTACGCCACCGCCCTGAATATCGAGGCCATGGCCGAGGCAGCCGAGATTCTGCGCCGCGCCCGCGCCCGCCACGCCGAGATGGAGAGCCCGCTACGCGGCATCGACGCCCGGGTGCTGCACGCCCAGGTGCCCGGCGGGATGATCGCCAGCCTCGCCCAGCAACTGCGCGAGAATCGCGCCCTGGAGCGCCTCGACGAGGTGATGGCCGAGATCCCGCGGGTACGCGCCGAACTGGGACACCCACCGCTGGTCACCCCCAGCGCCCAACTGGTCGCCACCCAGGCGGTGCTCAACGTCCTCTCCGGCCAACGCTACGCCACCCTCACCGACCAGGTGCGCCGCTACCTGCTCGGCCACTACGGCCGTCCCCCCTCCCCGCCCGACGAACCCCTGCTGGCCCGCGCCCTGCTCGACGGCGAGGCGATCTCGGATCGCCCCGCCGACCACATCGCCCCCGAGCTGGGCGGCGATGAGAGCGAGGCCCACCTCAACGAGGTGCTGCTGCCCGAGGCGTGGGCCATCTACCAACGGGGCGGCGATGCGCTCAGCGAGCCGATGGCGATCCAGCCCATCGATGAGCCCGGCGTGGTCAGCGCCCCGCTCAGCGGTCTTGTGCTGGCGGTGCAGGTCAGCGAGGGGGATCGGGTCTGCCCCGGCACGCCGCTGCTGCTGCTGGAGGCGATGAAGATGCAGAGCCACATCCCCGCGCCCAGTGCGGGTATAATCGAGCGCATCCACACCGCCGCCGGGGCAGAGGTGCAACGGGGCGAACCACTGATCACCATCAAACCACTCGAAAGTTGACCATGCCCCAACTCGTCCTCGCCTCCACCTCCCCCTTTCGCCGCCAGATCCTCGAAAAGCTCGGCCTGCCCTTCGACACCGCCAAGCCCGAGAGCGACGAAACACCATTAACTGGCGAGACCCCCGAGGCCCTGGTTAAACGCCTCGCCGAGACCAAGGCCCGCGCCGTCACCGAGCAGTTCCCCGAGGCGCTGATCATCGGCTCCGATCAGGTGGCGGTGAACGAGGGCAAGATCCTCGGCAAGCCCCACACCCACGAGGTGGCCATGGACCAGCTGCGCGAGGCCTCCGGCAAACACGTGCGCTTTCTCACCGGCCTCTGCCTGCTCAACGCCGCCACCGGAGTGGCCCAGGTCGAGGTGGTGCCCTTCGATGTGGTGTTCCGGGAGCTCAGCGACGAGCAGATCGACAACTACCTCAAGGCGGAACAGCCCTACAACTGCGCCGGCAGCTTTAAATCGGAGGCGCTGGGGATCGCCCTGTTCGAGCGGCTGGAGGGTGAGGACCCGAATACCTTGATTGGGTTGCCTTTGATTCGGTTGGTGAGGATGCTGGAGAAGGAAGGTCTTAGAGTTATATAGCAAGAGCAAATCA
>JBFFSW010000145.1:0-4726 GCA_041572195.1 Thiohalomonadaceae bacterium
CCCTGGAGCACGGCCTGCCGGTTCACCAGCCGCTCTCGCTCAAGGATGAAGAGGAGCAGCAAATCCTCGCAGCCTACGGCGCCGACGTGATGGTGGTGGCCGCCTACGGCCTGATCCTGCCCAGGGCGGTGCTGGAGAGCCCGCGCCTGGGCTGCCTCAACATCCACGCCTCGCTGCTGCCGCGCTGGCGCGGCGCCGCCCCCATCCAGCGCGCCATTGAGACGGGCGATGCCGAGACCGGCATCACCATCATGCAGATGGACGTGGGCCTGGACACCGGTGACATGCTGCTCAAGTCCACCACCCCCATCGGCCCTGATGACAACGCCCAGCGCCTGCACGACCGCCTGGCGGAGATGGGCGCCGAGGCCATCGTCGATGCCCTGGCGAGACTGGAGGCGGGCGAACTCAAGGCCGAGCCCCAGGATGACGCCCTGGCCAACTACGCCGCCAAGCTGAGCAAGGCCGAGGCCCAGATCGACTGGAACGAACCGGCCGCGGCCATCGCCCGCCGGGTGCGCGCCTTCAACCCCTGGCCGGTGTGTCAGAGCAGCCTGGAGGGCGAGACCCTGCGCATCTGGGAGGCCGAGGCGGTCGAGGGTTCGGGCGAGCCGGGACATGTCGTCGCCGAGGGCAAGGCGGGCATCGATGTCGCCACCGGCGAAGGCCTGCTGCGGCTCAAGCGCATCCAGCTGCCGGGCGGCAAGCCGCTGGCGGCCGCCGATGTGATCAACAGCCGCTCCTTCGACGGGATGGTGCTGGGTGGCTGAGGCCTCGGCACGCGCCGTCGCCCTCGCCGTGCTCGGCGAGGTGCTGGACAAGGGCCGCTCACTGGCCACCGCCCTGCCCGAGCACCTGGCGACACTGGAGCCGCGCGAGCGTGCCCTGGCCCAGGAGCTGGCCTATGGCACCCTGCGCCGGCTGCCGCGGCTGGAGGCACTCTCCCGGCTGCTGCTGGAGAAGCCCCTCAAGCCCAAGGATCGTGACGTACTACGCCTCATCTATCTGGGGCTCTACCAGCTCGGCCACATGAATATCGCCGCCCACGCGGCGGTCTCGGAAACGGTCAACCTCAGCAAGCGCCTGAAGAAGCCCTGGGCCCGCGGCCTCATTAACGCCCTGCTGCGCCGCTACCAGCGCGAGGCCGAGGCGCTGGAGGCGGAGCTCGACAACGAACCGGTCGCCCGCTACGCCCACCCCCATTGGCTGATCGAGGCCCTGCGCCGGGCCTGGCCCGAGCAGTGGTGCGAGGTGCTGGAGGCCAATAACGAACGCCCACCCATGGTGCTGCGCGCCAACCGCCTCCAGGGTAGCCGCGATGAGGCCCTCGAGGCGCTGGCGGCGGCCGAGATCGGCGCCACACCCCACCCCCACGCCGAGGACGGCATCGTCCTGGATAAACCGCAACCGGTGGATCGCCTGCCCGGCTTCGATGCGGGCGCCCTGTCGGTGCAGGACGGCGCCGCGCAGCTGGCCGCCTCGCTGCTCTCCCCTGAGGCGGGTGAGCGCATCCTGGACGCGTGCGCCGCCCCCGGCGGCAAGACCGGTCACCTCCTCGAACACTGCCCCGAGTGCGAGGTCACCGCCCTGGAGCTGGAGCCCGCGCGGCTGGAGCGGGTGCGTGAGAATCTGGATCGGATCGGCCTCAGCGCACGGCTGGTCAGCGGCGATGCGGGCAAGCCGGATGAGTGGTGGGATGGCCAGCCCTTCGACCGCATCCTCCTCGACGCCCCCTGCTCGGCCACCGGGGTGATCCGCCGCAACCCCGACATCAAGAGCCTGCGCCGCGCGGAGGATATCGAGGCCCTGGCCGCCACCCAGGCGCGTCTGCTCGATGCCCTGTGGCCCTTGCTCAAGCCTCGCGGTATGCTTGTCTACGCCACCTGCTCGGTGCTCCCCACGGAGAACAGCGAGCAGGTCGTCGCGTTTCTGACCCGCCACCCGGACGCCCAGGAGCTGCCCATTGAGGGGCAGTGGGGGCGCGCCGCCGCCGCGGGTCGGCAGATCCTCCCCGGTCAGGATGGAATGGATGGCTTTTATTACGCCTGTCTCGTCAAAGCATGAACCCCCGGGCCGCCGCCTCGCGCGGTGGCTGACGGCGCTCGTGCTGATGCTGGCGGTCGGCACGGTCCAGGCCGACGGCTTCACCATCCGCGAGGCATCCACCCACCTCACCCATGGGGTCTACCGCCTCAGCGCGCGCCTCGACTACCGCCTCAGCGGCGAGGTGCTGGAGGCGATCGAGAACGGCGTGCCACTGACCGTACAGCTGGATATCGAGGTGCAGCGCAAGCGCCGCTGGTGGCTGGACGAGACCGTCGCCACCCTCACCCAGCGCTACCGCCTCTATTTCCACGCCCTCTCGCACCAGTACATGCTGCGCAACCTCAACAGCAACGCCCTCTACGCCTACCCCACCCTGGTCTCGGCTCTGATCGGCCTGGGCCGGGTGGAGGGGCTGCCGCTGCTCGACGGCAGCTTCATCGAGGAGGGGGAGCGCTACGAGGTACTGCTGCGCAGCCAGCTCGATATCGAGGCCTTGCCCTCGCCGCTGCGCCCGCTCGCCTACATCACCCCCGAGTGGCACCTGGACAGTGACTGGTTCGCATGTTCGTTGACACCCTAAGGCGTCTCACCTCCGGCCCCAAGCCGGTCGCCCTGCTGTTCCTGCTGCTGTTCGCCTCGCTCTACCTGATGAGCAGCGCAACCCAGAACTCGCTGCTCTTCGGCCGCCTCTACTCGCTGCTGCTGGTGATCAACATCCTCGCCCTGCTGCTGCTGCTGGCGCTGATCGGCCGCAACCTGGTCAGCCTGATCATGCAATACCGGCGCAACAGCCCCGGCTCAAGGCTGACGGTTCGCCTGGTGGTGATGCTGGTGGTCATCGGCGTGATGCCGGTGAGCCTGCTCTTCTACTTCTCGGTGCAGTTCCTGCAACGCGGCATCGACTCCTGGTTCGAGCTACCGATGGAACCGACCATGGAGTCCTCACTGCAGCTGGGGCGTGACGCCCTCGACCAGCGCCTGCGCGAGGGGCTGCGCCAGACCCGCCTGCACGCCGAACGCCTGCAGCAGGGCGGCGGCGGCGCGGCGCTGATGCTCAACGACCTGCTGCGCGAGAGCGAGGCACTGGAGATGTCGCTGTTCACCGCCCAGGGGCGGATCATCGCTGGCGGCAGCCTGCTGGGGATGGAGATCGTCCCCGACCTGCCCGATGAATCCATCCTCCGCCAGCTGCGCCAGGGGCTGGAGTACAGCGCCCTGGAACCGCTCACCGAGGGCGGTATGCAGCTGAGGGTGGCGCTGCCGCTGCCCGGGGCGGAGGAGGGCGAGGCCCCCATCCTGCAGGTCATCTACCCGGTCGATGCCGGGCTGGCGCGCGCCGCCGAACAGCTGCAGGAGGCCTACGCCCACTATCGCGAGCTGGTGTACCTGCGGGGTCCGCTGATCGACAGCTTCACCCTCACCCTGTCGCTGGTGCTGCTGCTCTCGCTGCTGACCGCGGTGTGGGCCGCCTTCTTCTCCGCCCGCCGCCTGGTGGCGCCAATCCGCGACCTGGCCGAGGGCACCCGCGCGGTGGCCGCCGGTGACTACGACAAACAGCTGCCGCTGCCCTCACGCGACGAGCTGGGCTTTCTGGTGCGCTCGTTCAACGAAATGACCCGCAAGATCGCCCGCTCCCGCGACCACGCGCGGCAGAGCCAGCAGCAGCTGCTGGAGCAGCACGCCTATCTGGAGACGGTACTCGGCCGCCTCTCCTCCGGGGTACTCACCCTGGCCCCCGACGGCATGCTGCTCACCGCCAACGCCAGCGCCGCGCAGATCCTCGGGGTGGAGCTGGCCGACTGCCTGGACGAGCCACTGGAGGAGCTGCCGCTGCGCTACCCCAGCCTGACGCCGCTGGTACAGGCGCTGCTCACCCACCTCCACGCCGGACAGAGCGAGTGGCAGGAGGAGGTGCTGCTGTTCGGCGGCGGCGGGCGTCAGATCCTCATGTGCCGCGGATCCAGCCTGCCCGCCCACGGCGAGGGGGAGCACGGCGACCACGTCATCGTCTTCGACGACCTCACTACCCTGCTGCAGGCCCAGCGTGACGCCGCCTGGGGCGAGGTGGCGCGGCGCATGGCCCACGAGATCAAGAACCCCCTCACCCCCATCCAGCTCTCCGCCGAGCGCCTGCGCCGCCGCTACCTGGGGCAGATGGAGGAAGAAGAGGGCGAGGTGCTGGAGCGCGCCACCCACACCATCATCCAGCAGGTGGTGGCGATGAAGGAGATGGTGCAGGCCTTCTCCGACTACGCCCGCACCCCGCAGCTCAAGCCCACGCCGCTCAACCTCAACGACATCATCCACGAGGTGCTGGAGCTCTACCGCGGCAATCCGCGGCTGCGCATCGACTGCGCCCTCGACCCCGAGCTACCGGTGATCGAGGCCGACGCCGGGCGCCTGCGCCAGCTGTTGCACAACCTGATCAAGAACGCCGACGAGGCCCACGCCGAGGAGCAGACGGTGGCGCTGGCCATCAGCAGCCAGTGCCTGCGCCAGGAGGCCTGCCGCTTCGTCGAACTGCGCATCCGCGACCGCGGACCCGGCTTCCCCGAGGAGCTGCTGGACCGCCTGTTCGAGCCCTACGTCACCGACAAGCCGCGCGGCAGCGGCCTGGGGCTGGCGGTGGTGAAGAAGATCGTCGAAGAGCATGGCGGTATCATCTGGGCGGAGAACGGCG
>JBFFSW010000146.1:0-4717 GCA_041572195.1 Thiohalomonadaceae bacterium
CGGCCTGCACCGGCGCAGCCGGGCGCTGGAGACGGTGCAGCAGGCGGCCCTCATCGGCGCCGGTGTGCGGGTGATCACCCTGGCACACTCGACCCTTCACTAAAGGAGTCCCGCGATGTCCCACTGGTTCATGATGACGGTGGTCGGCAAGGACCGCCCCGGTATCGTCGCCCACCTCAGCCATGCCCTCTACGAGGGGGGCTGCAACCTGGGCGAGGCCTCGATGATGCGCCTGGGCGGCAACTTCACCATCATGCTGATGGTGCAGAGCGACAAGAGCGTTCACCAGCTGGAGCAGCTGGTCGCCCCGGTCACCGAGTCGATGGGCTTGCGCCTGCACGTGGACCGCATCGACGGCGGCCTGCACCGCCACCAGGAGCCGGACGTGCGGGTCACCGTCTACGGCGCCGACCGTGCCGGTATCGTCGCCCGGGTCACCGGCGCCCTGGCCGAGGCGGGGCTGCACATCCTCGACATGACCACCGATGTGGGCGGAGACGAGGAGAGCCCCATCTACATCATGCTCATCGAGGGTGAGGCGGCCGAGGGTGTCGAGGCGCTGCAATCGGCGCTGGATATCGTCGTCCGCGAGGACGGCGTGGATGCCCGGCTGGAGTCGATCCAGACCCTGCTGGGCTAATCGGCATGGCGGTACTGGAGATCCTCAAATACCCCGATGAGCGCCTCAAGCAGGAGGCCACCGAGGTGCTGCGCTTCGATGACGAGCTACAGGCCTTCATCGACGCGCTGGAGGAGACCATGGAGGCGGGACCCGGCGGGGTGGGGATCGCCGCGCCGCAGGTGGGGCGTTTCGAGCGCATCGTCATCGTCGACTGCTCGAAGACCCGCAAGCCGGTGCCCAACCACGGGCGGCTGTTTCTCATCAATCCGGAGATCACCCGCTGGGAGGGGATGGCGGTGGGGCGCGAGGGGTGCATGTCGGTGCCGGACTACACCGGCAACGTGATCCGTGCCGAGTCCATCGACAT
Organism: Thiohalomonadaceae bacterium; assembly: GCA_041572195.1. Lineage (GTDB taxonomy): Bacteria > Pseudomonadota > Gammaproteobacteria > Thiohalomonadales > Thiohalomonadaceae > JBFFSW01. The sequence continues at coordinate 990 of JBFFSW010000146.1, forward strand.
GCAGGCCTACGACCGCAACGGCGAACTGCGTGAATACACCTTCGAGGGCTTCGAGGCGCGCGCCGTGCAGCACGAGTGCGACCACCTCGACGGCCTGCTCTTTCTTGACCGTCTGGTCAGCCGCCGCAACGACCTGTTCCGGCGCAAGGTGTACCAGAAGAAGGGTTAGAAGCCCGCCTCGATGGTGGGGGCGAGCATCTTCGATACCTGCTCCTCCAGCGACTGGTTGAACTGCTCGAGGTCGAAGCCCAGAGCGCTGCTCTGCACTCGGCCGTAGGCCACCACCACCTCGCCGTCCATGGAAATCGACTCGGGGGCGCCGATATCCTTCAGGCGCAGCGAGAGCAGGCGGCCGGTGTTGCCCTGCACGGTGTAGGTGCCGGCGAACTCCATCCGCAGGTCGCTGTAGCGCCCACGCACCACCAGGCGCGGATTGACCTGCTCGACGATGATCGGCAGCTCCACCAGCGGCAGGTTGATGCCGCTCATGTCCTCAAACAGCACCAGCTCCTGACCACGCTCGTTGGTGCCGATAAGGCGGGTGACGCGAATCAGCACCGTCGCCGGGCTGAGGGCGGCATCCATCAGGGTGTAGTGATCCTTCTTCTCCACCTCCAGGGTCAGCGGCTTGGGCAGCGCGGCGCCGCTGGGGGAGCTGGGGGCGCTCTCGGGGGCGGCGGTGGCGCGGGCCTTTTTCGGCCGCAGCGACTCGCTGACCGGCGGCGGCAGCTGACGGGAGGCCTTGCCGCCGTTATCACCGTGGAGCGGCGGCGGCAGTTCGGCGTGGGCCAGGCTGGCGAACAGGGCGATGGGCAGAAGCAGGGAACGCATGGGGGAGGCTCCGTTGGCTGTTGGAGGGCGCACTCTAGCGCCGGAGTATTAACCGGGGGTTAATCCCGCTGCAGCGGGAAGCGTACCCGCACTTCCAGCCCACCCTGGGGGGCCTCGTCCAGCTCGACGTGGGCGTCGTGCAGTTCGGCGATGCGCTGGACGATGGAGAGACCGAGGCCGCTGCCCTGGGCCTGCTGTTGGGTGCCGGGGAGGCGGAAGAAGCGTTCGAAGATGCGTTCGCGCTCCTCCCTGGGGATGCCGGGGCCGCTGTCGCGCACCCGCAGCACCAGCTCATCCCTCTCGATCTCGACCAGCGCCGAGACCAGCCCGCCGGGCGGGGTGTAGCGGATGGCGTTGTCCACCAGGTTGCGCAGCAGGATGCGCAGGTGGTCGGGGCTGGCCAGCACCTTGCCGCTGCACTCCTCGTTCAGCTCCAGCTCGACGTTCTTGTCGATGGCGTGGGTGGCCAGGTGGGCCATCACGTCGCCCAGCAGCGGGCAGAGGCGGATGGCCTGTTTCTGTTTGAGGCCGATCTCCGGGTCGACCCGGGCCAGGGTCAGGAGCTGCTGCACCAGGTGGCTGGCGCGATCGACGCCGGTGACCACCTGCTCAATGGCGCGGTTGCGGCTCTCGTCATCGCTCGCGCGGGCGGCCACCTGGGCCTGGGTCTTGAGCGCCGCCAGCGGCGTGCGCAGTTCATGGGCGGCGTCGGCGGTGAAGCGGCGTTCGTTCTCGAAGGCGTAGCCGAGGCGGCGGAAGAGGCTGTTGAGGGCCTCCACCAGCGGGCGGGTCTCCTCCGGGGAGTCGTCCTCGGAGACCGGGTCGAGACGGCCGGCGGCGCGTGAGCCCACCTCGGTGGTGAGGCGGGTGAGCGGGGAGAGCGAGCGGCCGATGATGTACCAGATGAACAGCGCCATGAACGGCAGGGCCAGCAGCATGGGGGTGATGATGCGCAGGGCGATGTCGCTGCTCAGCTCCTGGCGGATGGTGTAGTTCTCGCCCACCTGCACCATGAAGCGGTTTTCGTAGTCCACCAGCGAGAGGATGCGCCAGCGCTCGCCGTTGATCTCGTGGTCGCTATAGCCGTAGTGGGTCTCGCTGAGCGGATTCTCCGGCGCGGTGTCGGAGCGCAGCATCAGTTTCATCTTATCGCGCAGCCAGATCTGGAAGGCGAGCTTGTGCTCGTACTCATCGCCCTTGAACTGGTCCGGGTGCTCGGGCAGGAAGTGGACGTGGCGACCAGTGATGTCGCCGCCGTCCTCCAGCAGCTCTTCGAGCTCGTGGCCGGAGAGCGCCAGCAGGGTGCGCGCCGCCTGCGCCATCTGCGCGTCGAACAGCTCGCCCACCTCGTGCTGGCTGTCGCGGTAGCTACTGATGGCGGTGGCCAGCCAGACCACCGCGGTGGTGGAGATGAGCCCCACCAACAGGCGGCGGCGGATGGAGTTGCGGTTCAAACTAGCTCCCCTGGGGGGTGTCGATGATGTAGCCGACGCCGCGGATGGTGCGGATCAGCGCCGAGCCCAGCTTCTTGCGCAGGTGGTGGATGTAGACCTCGATGGCGTTGCTCTCCACGTCCGAGTCCCAGGAGTAGAGACCCTCCTCCAGGCGCGCCCGCGACATCACCTTGCCACGGTTCTCCAGCAGCATCTGCAACACCGCGAACTCGCGCGGGGAGATCTCCACCAGACGGCCCTCCTGGGTCACCTGGTGGGCGGCCGGGTCGAGGATGATGTCGCCATGCACCAGCTCGCTGGAGGCACGGCCATGGTGGCGGCGCAGCAGGGCACGCAGGCGGGCGTTGAGCTCCTCCAGCTCGAAGGGCTTGATCAGGTAGTCGTCGGCACCGGCGTCCAGCCCGGCCACCTTGTCCGAGGTGGTGTCGCGGGCGGTGAGGATCAGCACCGGGGTCTCCTGGCCGCGACCGCGCAGGGTCTTGAGCACCTCCAGCCCGGTCTTCTTCGGCAGGCCGATATCCAGCACCACCAGCTCGTAGGGCTCGGTGTCCAGGGCCGCCAGCGCCGACTCGCCGTCGGTGAGCCAGTCCACGGTATAACCCTCCTGGGTCAGTCCGGCACGGATGCCGTCGCCCAGCAGCGGGTCGTCCTCTACAAGCAGTAAGCGCATCGATCCATGCTCCTTCTTATCGTTATCGTCTTTATACATAACCGAGACGGCTGAAGAAAGTATTAACCCGCTTGAATTGTGCGGACATGCCCCCCACATTGGCGGTAATGTTTTTACCGCGATTTCGACTTTAGGGGTTTCCTCGACGATGCGAATGGACAAACTGACCACCAAGTTCCAGACCGCCCTGGCCGATGCCCAGTCCCTGGCCGTGGGCCGCGACCATCAGTTCATCGAGCCGGTGCACGTGATGGTGGCGCTGCTCGACCAGGAGGGGGGCGGGGTGCGCTCGCTGCTGGCCCAGGCCGGGGTCAACGTCAACGCCCTGCGCTCGCAGCTGGGCGAGGCGCTGGACCGTCTGCCCTCGGTCAGCGGCACCGGCGGCGACCTGCACATCTCCAACGACACCGCGCGCCTGCTCAACCTCACCGACAAGCTGGCCCAGCAGCGCAAGGACGCCTACATCTCCAGCGAGCTGTTCGTGCTCGCGGCGATGGAGGACAAGGGGGCGCTGGCCACCGCGCTGCTCGAGGCGGGGGCCGAGAGGGGCGCCCTGGAGCAGGCCATCGAGCAGCTGCGCGGAGGTGCCAGCATCGACGACCCCAACGCCGAGGAGCAGCGCCAGGCGCTGGAGAAGTACACCATCGACCTCACCGAGCGGGCCGAGCAGGGCAAGCTGGACCCGGTGATCGGCCGCGATGATGAGATCCGTCGCGCCATCCAGGTGCTACAGCGCCGTACCAAGAACAACCCGGTGCTGATCGGTGAGCCCG
>JBFFSW010000147.1:0-4707 GCA_041572195.1 Thiohalomonadaceae bacterium
CGCTGCGCTGGCCATGCTGGCCGGCCTGCCGCAAGTCGCCCAGGCGGTGTCTCCGGAGGCCGACCTGAAGGCCTTCCGTGACCACTTCATGAAGCGCTTCCCCGGCGTGCCGCTCAACGAGTTCGGCAACGGTGTCTACGCCATCAACGAAGACGCCCGCTTCTCCTGGGAGCAGATGGAAGAGTTCCCTCCCTACGAGGACGAACTGGCCCGTGGTGAGGAGCTCTTCAACACCCCGTTCGCCAACGGCAAGGGCTACGCCGACTGCCTGGAGAACGGTGGCGTCGGTATCCGCCAGAACTACCCCAAGTTCGACGCGGCCACCGGCACCCTGAAGACCCTGGAGGGCGAGATCAACGCCTGCCGTACCGCCAACGGCGAGGAGCCGCTGGGTTGGCAGAAGGGTGACATCGCCGCCATCTCCGCCTACATCGCCTCCACCGCCAATGGCAACCGCATCAACATCAAGGTCCCCAGCGACCCGCGCGCCCTGGCCATGTACCAGCGCGGCAAGGAGCACTTCTACGCCCGTCGCGGCCAGCTGAACCTCAGCTGCGCCCACTGCCACGTCGACAACGCCGGTAACCGCATCCGTGGTGACATCCTCAGCCCCGCGCTGGGCCATGTCACCCACTTCCCGGTCTGGCGTCTGAAGTGGAACGGCTTCGGCACCCTGCACCGTCGCTACGGCGGCTGCAACAAGCAGGTCCGCGCCAAGCCGTTCAAGCCGCAGAGCGACGAGTACAAGGCTCTGGAGTACTTCCACACCTACATGAGCAACGGCATCGAAGTGAATGCCCCCAGCTCGCGTAAGTAAGGAAGTTACCGCGCAACGAAAAAACCCGGCCTAGGCCGGGTTTTTTCATGGTCAGAAGTTGAATACGTGAAGACTGCTGACCAAGAGGTAGATCGGTAGGCCAATAAGCACCAGCAGGAAAATATAGAACATCCAGGGGCAGAAGGGCCCGGGGATATGTTTGCACGCCTTCTTCAGGCGACAGCGCTCACAAGCCATAAAGACAATCCGTCATCCAGTGTGTTTCGCAACGGCCCACCATGCCGTGCTCCTTATCGCCAATCTTTATAAGCTTATCATTAATTACTTACGCGCTCAATTTACACCATTGGCCCGCGGAGACCGTTTCAACTAATCTTGCTTAAACGGCCATGGGAGAGCGTAATGGAACGAGATAACTACATCGATGACCTTCAGGCCCGGCGCATCGCTCAGGAGCTGGAACACGCCATCAAGGAGATCAACAAACGCTACATCGGCGAGATCACCGGCCCGGTCAGCCGTCAGGCCTTCCTCAACGTCGCCGAGAAGGCCGCCCGTATCCGCGCCCACTACCTGGCCAAGGCCCTGGAGCTGGGCGGCCACGAGGGGCTCAGCGGCGAGGAGCTGAAGAAGATGAAGGAGGTGCGCTCCTGCTATGAAGAGGCGGTGGCGGGATTCCAGGCCCTGCAGCACGCCCTCAGCCGCGGCTACCTGCACCTGATCGAGGAGTAAAGAAAAAGGGCCTACCCGTACGGGTAGGCCCTTTTAATATGGATGGTGGGCCGTGAAGGATTTGAACCTTCGACCAACTGATTAAAAGTCAGCTGCTCTACCGACTGAGCTAACGGCCCGAAGAAGGCGCACATGGTACCGGACTCGCGAAAAATCGCAAGTCCGGATTGCCCGTTTCCTTACACCGCGTCCAGCTTACGCATGGAGGCGGGCAACAGCTTCAGGTCCACCATGCCGGTGATCAGCGCCTTGCCAAAGCTGGCCTCATCCTCGTAGACCATCTTGTAGAGCTGCACCTTCATGGTCAGGGCGCTGCCGTAGATGATGGCGATGAGAGTGATCACCGAACCCAGCGCCAGGGTGGAGGTGCCAGTAATGCCCTGGCCGATGGTGCAGCCCAGTGCCAGCACGCCGCCGAAGCCCATGAGGATGGCGCCGATGAAGTGGTTAAGGAAGTCCTTCACCCCGGTGAACCACTCAATGCGGAAGCTGCGGCTGACGAGCGACCAGAGCAGCGAGCCGACGATGATCCCGAACAGCCCCATCAGCCCGGCGGAGAGCAGGCCGGCGGCGAAGCCCTCCTTGGTGTAGCCGAAGAGCTGCCCCATGGGGTTGATGAAGGTGTAGGACTGAGGGTTGAGTACCGCGCCGACCGCGGGCTTGCCCTCGTCCGACTCGGCCAGGAAGGCCCACTCACCGTAGTAGCCACCGAGGGTGTAGACATCGCCGTCCAGGTCCAGCATCACGTTGCTGCTCAGGTACCAGAAGGCCAGCACCGCCAGGCCCACGCCCAGACCACCGAGGATGTTGTCGAGGCTGTGACGGAAATCAGCGGACTTGAAGACGAAGCCCAGCAGCGCCAGGGCGATGACCACGCCCAGCCACAGGCGGGCGCTCTCAACCGCCTCGCCGCCGAGCAGCGCACCGAGGTCCTGGGTGCCGGTCAGGGAGATGGCGATCTCACGAATCCACAGCGCCTTGGCCCCCTCCTCGTTGGTGTAGCCGAAGAGCAGGGTCATCAGCGTCTGGTCGGTGTTCTCGTGCAGGATGTTGGTCATGTAGTAGGCGATAACACCGATGATGGCCAACACCATAATGGACTTGATGTTGCCACCGCCGATGCGTACCAGGGTCTTGTTACCGCAGCCTGAGGCGAGGGTCATGCCGATACCGAAGATCAGACCACCGATGAGGTTCTCGAACCAGATCAGGGTGCCGCCACGATAGGGGGGAAAGGCCTCGTCGGGGCGCACCAGGCCGCTGGCCTCCAGCACGCTCACGCCCAGCATGGCCACGGCGATGGCGAGGATCCAGGCGCGCATGCGACCCCAGTCGCCCATGTTCACCATGTCGGAGACCGCACCCATGGTGCAGAAGTTGGTCTTGTTGACCAGCGCGCCCATCACCACGGCGATGATGAAGGCGCCCCAGAGAAGCGCCGACTGGGCCTCGGCAAAACTCTCATAACTCATTGCTGTACCTCACGAACTTTATTTGTATTAGGGGGGATAACCATCCGCTGGCGGCAGGCCATAAGACTATCCCATGCGGCGCCCCTATGCCACTGTCGGCATCACTATTGATAACGGGTGGGATCACTCACCCCGGCATCGCGAAAACCGACGGCACGCAGGCGGCAGGAGTCGCAAACACCGCAGGCGCGCCCCGCCTCGTCCGGGTCATAGCAGGAGATGGTGAGACCGTAATTTACTCCCAACGCCGTGCCGCGGCGGATAATCTCCGCCTTGCTCAGGTCGATGAGTGGGGTGTGGATGGTGAAGCCCTCGCCCTCGACCCCCGCCCTGGTGGCGAGGTTAGCCATGTGCTGATAAGCCTCAATGAACTCGGGACGGCAGTCGGGATAACCGGAGTAATCCACCGCATTGACGCCGATGAAGATGGCCCGCGCGCCGAGCACCTCGGCCCAGGCCAGGGCCAGGGAGAGAAACACGGTATTGCGCGCCGGCACGTAGGTGACCGGGATCCCCTCCCCCACCCCCTCGGTGGGGACATCGATGGCGCTGTCGGTCAGCGCCGAGCCACCGAACTGGGCCAGGTCCAGCTTGAAGCTGCGATGCTCGGCTACCCCCTGGCTCTCCGCCACCCGCCCGGCCGCCTGCAACTCGCAACGGTGGCGCTGGTTGTAATCGAAGCTCAGGGCGTAGCAGTCGTAACCCTCGCCACGGGCGATGGCCAGGGCGGTGGCGGAATCCAGCCCGCCGGAGAGCAGGACCACGGCTCGCTTACTCATGGGAATCACACTCTAATTCAGCGCCCGGGGCCGTCGGCCCAGAGCAGTTTGTGCAGTTGCAGCTGGAAGCGCACCGGCAAGCGGTCGGCGACGATCCAGTCGGCCAGCGCGGCGGGCTCAAGCGCCCCATGCACCGGCGAGAAGAGCAGCTCGCAGCGCCCGGCCAGGGCGTGCTCATCAATAACACCTCGCGACCACTCGTAGTCGGCGCGGTCGCTGATGACGAACTTGATCTGGTCATGCCCGGTAAGCAGCGCCAGGTTCTCCCAGCGGTTCTTTTCGACCTCGCCGGAACCGGGGGTCTTGATGTCCATCACACGGCTCACCCGCGCGTCCACAGCGCCGATATCCAGCGCCCCGGAAGTCTCCAGCGACACCTCGTGACCGAGGTCGCAGAGGGCGCGGAGCAGCTCCAGGCACCCCTTCTGCGCCAGCGGCTCGCCGCCGGTGACGCAGATGTGACGCACCCCGTAGCCGTGGGCCTCGGCCACCAGTTCGTCGATGGCGCGCCACTCCCCGCCGCTGAAGGCGTACTCGGTATCGCAGTAGCCACAGCGCAGCGGGCAGCCGGTCAGACGGATAAACACCGTCGGCAGACCGACCGTGCGCGACTCCCCCTGCAGGGAGAGGAACAGCTCATTGATACGCAGGCGTGAAGGCCCGCTCACCCGGCCGCCGCGGGCAGACGCTTGAGCAGGCTGCGCGCCTGACCCGCCTCGGTGGAGTTGGGGTAGCGCTTCACCAGCTGCTCCAGCTGCGCGCGGGCAGCGGCGTCATCGCCCAGCTCGCGGTGGCAGTAGCCGATCTTGAGCATCGCCTCGGCCAGCTTGGGGCTGGAGGGGTGGCCATCGAGCAGCGCCTGGTAGTCGCTGATCGCCTGCTTGAAGTCGCGGCGGGTGTAGCTGGCCTCGCCCAGCCAGTACTGGGCGATATGGGCGTAGCGGCC
>JBFFSW010000148.1:0-4693 GCA_041572195.1 Thiohalomonadaceae bacterium
GAGGGTGAGGTGGACGAGGCGGAACTTCACCGTGCCTTCAACCGTCAGAGCGTGAAGGCGCGCTTCGCCATCGTCTTCGCAGGACCGCTGTTCAACCTGATCTACGCGGTGTTCGCCTTCTGGCTGATGTTCCTGGCAGGGGTGCCGGGGATGAAGCCCATTCTCGGTGAGGTGCCCGAGGCTACCCCGGCCTACGAGGCGGGACTCTACGCCGGTCAGCAAGTGCTGGCGGTGGAGGGAGAGGAGACACCCACCTGGGAGGCCTTCCTCGAGGCGCTGCTGCCGGCGGTACTGCTGCGCGAGCCGCTGAGCCTGACCGTCGATGACGGCGGCCTGGCGCGCGAGCGTCGCGTCGACTTGAGCGATTTGCCGCGTGATGCCGAGGGGCCGGAGCTGCTCAAGCGCACCGGCTTCCGCCTCTACCGCCCCAAACAGGCGCCGGTGCTCAAGTCGGTGAAAGAGGGTGGCCCCGCGGCGCTGGCCGGGTTGCTTGCCGGGGATCGCATCCTCGCCATCGACGGCGAGGCGGTGGATGACATCGCCACCGTGGCCGAGCGCATCGGCGCCAGCGGTGGGCGTGAGCTGAGCCTGACGATCGAGCGCGGCGGCGAGCGCCTGGAGCTGCCGATGCGGGCCCAGGCGATGGATGGGCGGATGCGTATCGGCATCGTCTTCGAGATCGACGAGTCGCTCTACGAGGGGTTGCGCGGTGAGCAGCGGCTGGGGCCCCTGGATGCCCTGCCCGCGGCGCTGGCGATGACCTGGGATACCAGTCTGCTGACCCTCAAGCTCTTCGGGCGCATGCTCAGCGGCGATATTTCGGTCAAGCACCTGGGTGGGCCGATCAGCATCGCCCAGTACGCCCACAGCTCCTTCAAGGTGGGGCTGAGCCGTTTTCTCAAGACCCTGGGGCAGCTCAGCCTGACCCTGGCGGTGTTGAACCTGTTGCCGGTGCCGCTGCTCGACGGTGGTCACCTGTTTTTTTACTTAATCGAAATGGCCAGGGGCCGCCCGGTGTCCGAGCGCACCGAGGCCCTGGGACAGCGTATCGGCCTGGTGCTGATCCTCTCGCTGATGTCCCTGGCCCTGTTTAACGACCTGGCGCGCCTGGTCGGGTGAAAGAGTGACGATGAGCTTTTCGCGATACCTGTTACCGTGCCTGTTGACGCTGGGCCTGCCCGGCGCCGCGGCGGCCTTTGAACCCTTCGTGATCGAGGCCATCGAGGTGGAGGGGCTGCAGCGCATCTCCCCCGGTACGGTGTTCAACGAACTGTCGCTGCAGCGCGGTGACCTGGTGGACGAGATGGCCAGTGATCAGGCAATCCGCGCCCTGTTCGCCTCCGGTCAGTTCGAGGATGTGGTGCTGGAGCGCCGCGGCAACACCCTGATTGTCTTCGTCGCCGAGCGTCCCTCCATCTCCAAGATCGAGATCGAGGGTACCGAGATGATCGCCGCCGACGAGCTGCGCATAAGCCTGGCGCAGCTCGGCTTCACCGAGGGGCGGGTGTTCAACCGCTCGATGCTGGAGAAGGTGGAGCACGACCTGCGCCGCCAGTACCTGGCCCAGGGCAAGTACGGCATGCGCATGGAGATCACCGTCACCCCCGAGCAGCGCAACCGCGTCGCCGTGCGCATCGCCGTCGACGAGGGCGATGTGGCCACCATTCGTCACATCAACATCGTCGGTAACCAGGCCTTTAGCGACGACGAGCTGCTCAAGCAATTCGAGCTCGGACCGGAGCCCCCCTTTGCGCTGATGTACAGCGATGACCAGTACTCCAAACAGCGCCTGCTCGGCGACCTGGAGCGGCTGCGCAGCTACTATCTCGACCGCGGTTATATCCGTTACGAGGATGCCTCCACCCAGGTGAGCCTCTCGCCCGACAAGCGCGACGTCTACATCACCGTCAACATCACCGAGGGGCTGACCTACAAGGTCAAGCAGGTGCGTCTGGCCGGGCGTCTGTTGCTGCCCGAGGAGGAGCTGATGGAGCTGATCGGCATCGAGCCCGGCTCCACCTACTCCCGCTCCGCCGAACAGCGCGGGGTGATGGCGTTGACCAATCGCTTCGGCGAGGATGGTTATGCCGCGATCAGCGCCAACGTACAGCATGAGATAGATGACGAGACCCAGGAGGTGAGCCTCACCTACCATATCGACCCGGGCAAGCGTAACTATGTACGGCGCATCAATATCAGCGGCAACCACAAGACCAACGACGAGGTGATCCGCCGCGAGCTGCGGCAGATGGAGGGGGGCGTGCAGGTGCCCTCGCGGGTGCAGCGCTCCAAGATGCGCCTGGACCGTCTTGGCTACTTCGAGCAGGTGCAGATCGAGCCGGTCAACGACCCCCTGACCAACGGCAGCGACCTCAACGTCAGACTGCTCGAGCGTGAGACCTTTGGCAGTCTCAATCTGGGTGTCGGCTACGATGGCGCCAACGGCCTGCTGATCCAGACCAGCGTCAGCCAGGATAACTTCCTCGGCAGCGGTAAGAAATTCAGCGTCGAGTTCAACAACAGCGACGTCAACACCGTCTACAGCATCAACTACACCAATCCCTACCATACCCTGGATGGGGTCAGTCGCAACCTCAATGCCTTCTTCCGCTCCACCGATACCTCGCAACTGGCTAGTGTTAACTACCTTACCGATGCCTATGGCCTGGGTGTGCGCTACGGCATACCGATCAGTGAGCACGACAATGTTAGTCTCGGTATTAAGTACGAGAAGACACTGATGCACGTTACGCAGCCCAGCGCCACCACCACCGGCAGCTCGCAGACCATTCTCGATTTCTGCACCCAGAGCGCCAGTATCGATGACTGCACCTTCTCCGCGCTCAAGCCCTACGCCAGCTGGTCGCACGACACGCGCAACCGCGCCATCTTCCCCAACAGTGGTAGCGTGATCAGCGCCTCGGCCACCGTCGCCACCCCGGCCGGTGAGGGCTCGCTGGAGTTCTATACCCTGCGCCTGAGCGGCAAGCACCTGCGTCCGGTTATCGGCCCGGTAACCTTTGCCGCCGACCTGGAAATCGCCTATGGTGACGCCTACGGCAGTGGCACGGAATTGCCGCCGTTCGAGCGCTACTACGCGGGCGGTATCTCCAGCGTTCGCGGCTACCGCTCCAGTAGCCTGGGGCCGCGCGACGCGCTGGGTCAGCCGATCGGCGGTAATGCCCGTCTGATCGGCAGCCTGGAGCTGCTCTTCCCGCCGTCGCTGGAGGAGAGTTCGTCGATGCGTATGTCGCTGTTCGTCGACGGGGGCAACGTCTTCGATACCCATCAGGCGGACGTCGACCTGGGCGAGGTGCGTTACTCGGCGGGTATCGGTCTCAACTGGTATACGCCGGTGGGGCCGCTGCTGTTCAGTGTGGCGCGACCGATGAACGCCGCCGATAGCGACGAGACCGAATCATTCCAGTTCACCATCGGCAGCGCCTTCTAGAGCGAAGCCGGTTAGGTTAATCTGATACACCACAACATAATGCGGAGCCAGACCTTGAAAACCATGAAAAAATTTGCCGCTATCTTCATCGCCGCGCTGCTCTTCAGTGGCAGCGCCCTGGCTGAGACCAAGGTGGTCTTCGTCAACACCGCGCTGGTGTTGGAGCGGGCCCCGCAGGCGGCGCAGGCGCGTGAAAACCTCAAGCAGGCCTTTGCCCCGCGCGAGGCCGCGCTGCTCGCCGAGCAGGAGAAGCTCAAGGCGATGGACGAGAAGATGAAGCGTGACGGCGCGGTGATGAGCGAGGAGAACCGCCGTAAGCTCGAGCGTGAGATGGTCGCCCTGCAGCGCGAGATCAAGCGCAAGAGCGATGAGTTCGGCGAGGACCTGAACCTGCGCCGCAACGAGGAACTGGGCAAGGTGCTGATGGTGATCCAGAAGGCCATCGACACCCTGGCCGCCGAGCACGACTACGACCTGGTGCTGGACAAGAACGCGGTGGTCTACGTCAACAAGCGCGTCGACATCACCGATCAGGTGATCGAGCTGCTCGACGGTCTGGCCGCCAGCAACTAAGGTCGGCGCGACGGTGGGCTATCGTCTCCACGAGCTGGCCGAGAAGGTCGGCGGCCGAGTGGTCGGCGATGGCGACACCCTGATCGAGGGGGTCGCCACGCTGGAGTCCGCGCACGGGGAGGGCCGTATCGGCTTCCTTACCAACTCCCGCTATCGCCGCCACCTGGCCGAGACCTCGGTCTCCGCGGTAATCCTGGCCGAGGCGGATGTCGAGTTCTGCCCGGTGGCGGCATTGGTGGTCGAGCGCCCGCACCTGGCCTACGCCCACATCAGCCGTCTCTTCGCCCCGTACGGTGGGGTCGGTAGCGGTATCCACTCCAGCGCCGTGATTGACGATAGCGCCGAGGTGGACTCCACCGCGCTGATCGGTCCCAACTGCGTCATCGGTGCGCGCAGCCGCATAGAGGCCGGGGTCCGCCTGGGAGCCAACTGTGTTATTGGCGATGACTGCCACGTCGGAGAGGATTCTCTCCTGCACGCTAACGTCAGCCTCTATTACGGCTGTCGTATCGGTGCGCGCGCGCTGATTCACTCCGGGGCGGTGATAGGCTCCGATGGCTTCGGTTTCGCCAATGACGGTGCCCGGTCTGGTACCGAGCGTCTGGTTCCTTGGCCAACGCTTTGTAGGTGATTGCTGGGTGCGGCCGAATCGCTGCGGGAGGAACCGGA
>JBFFSW010000149.1:0-4685 GCA_041572195.1 Thiohalomonadaceae bacterium
GTCGTCTCCGCCCCATGCCCGGGGATCACCTTCACCTCATTACCCAGCACCAGCAGCTTGTCGTTAATGGAGGCGATAAGCTGGTCGTGGTCGCCGCCGGGAAAGTCGCTACGGCCGATGGAGCCCTTGAACAGCACATCGCCGCTGAAGAGCAGGCCCGCGGCGCGGTTGTAGAAGACCACGTGGCCGGGGGTGTGGCCGGGGCAGTGCAGCACCTCCAGCTTTTCCTCGCCCAGCTCGATCACCTCGCCCTCCTCCAGCCAGCGGTCCGGGTGCAGCACCTCGGCGGGGGGAAAGCCGAACATATCGGCCTGCTGCGGCAGCATCTCCAGCCAGTAGCCGTCGGCCTGGTGTGGGCCGATGACGGGGATGGCGTAGCGCGCGGCCAGTTCAGCGGCGGCGCCGACGTGGTCCAGGTGGCCGTGGGTGAGCAGCACCATGCTGGGCTTCAGTCCCGCCGCATCGGCGATGGCCGCCAGTTTGTCGGCCTCGCCGCCGGGGTCGATGAAGGCGGCGGCGTTGCTGGACTCGCAGGCGATGATGGAGCAGTTTTGCTGGTAGGATGTGACCGGGACGATACGCAGTTTCATGGATGACTCGTGATTTCCGTTTCGGCCATTTTCGCCGATTGTGCCTGGGGGGACAAAGGGTGCGGACAATAGCGTTGATTCTAGCAGCGATGTCGCTGACCACCCCGGCGCATGCCGCCGACTTCGATGAGGGGCGCTATACGCTGATGGCGGGCGCGGGCATCGTCTCGCCGCCGAGCTTCGATTTCGACCGGGCCATCGGCAGCGTGATCGCCGTGGGCTACATGCCGGTGCCCTACGCCGGGGTGGAGCTTGAGCTGATGGAGATGCGCGAGAGCGCCGACAGCGACCAGGCGATGAATCTCGATCAGGAGCCGGTGGCGGGCCTCGGCCCCAGCCGCTTCGAGGCTCGCACCGCTAGCCTTTCGCTGGTCGGCCAGGGGGCGCTGGGGGCGCGCCTCTTCTACCGCATGAAGGTGGGTTTCAGCCGCGGCGACTATCGCATGGCACGGCCTGCGGTGGTGGAGGAGAGGTATCTCTGGGGTCTGAGCTACGGCGCCGGGCTGGGGCTGCGCCTGGATGAGCGGTGGAGCTTGATGCTGGACGCCAATTTCCAGAGCCACCTGGTGGAGAGCGGCGTGCTAGGGGTGATGGTGTCGTGGTAGCGGCCTAGCCGATCTTGGCCAGCCACTCCTCGATCTCCGGCTGCAGGTAGAGCTGCTCCTCCAGCTCACGTGCCCAGGGCTGGTCGATGCGCTTGAGCTGGTGCACCGCCGCCACCTGCACCGCGGGCACCTCGCTCCAGATGGCGGTGTTGAGGCAGCGCCAGTGGTCGGCATTGATACGCTTGGGGTTGTCCATCTGCTCGGCGCAGGTGTCGCAGGCGAGCAGGCAGTGGTCGAAATCCGGCTCGTCGGCCACCGGCTCCACCTCGTAGGTGTGCAGCTTCACGTCGCTGGCGCCGCACATCTCGCAGTGGCCCTTGGCGCGGCGCGCCAGGTCCTTGCCGAAGGCGTTGAGGGCGCCGATGCGCGCCTTGTGTTTGTCCAGCCCCTTAGCCATGTGCAATCCCCTATAATGATCGGCGTGAAGTATACCCCAGGAATTCCCCGATGAAGATCGCCGTCCTCTCCGATGTGCATGGCAACCTCCCGGCGCTGGAGGCGGTGCTGGAGGATATCGAGCGCCGCCGCCCGGACCTGGTGGTGGTCAACGGCGACCTGCTCAACCGTGGCCCGCTGAGCCCGGAGGTGTTGGCGCTGCTGCGCCGCGCGCAACCGGCGGCGGAGCTGATCCGCGGCAACCACGAGAACTACCTGCTGGCCTGCGCCGAGGGTCGCATCGAAAACGGCATCGCCGAGATCGACCGCCTGGCCGAGTGGTCGGTGGCCCAGCTGGGGGATGAGGTGGCGACGCTCAAGGGCTGGCATACGGACCTGGAGCTGGCTGACCTGGAGGGTGGCTCCAGTCTGCACATCACCCACGGCTCGCTGTTGGGGGACCGTAGCGGCATCTATCCCGATAGCGACGAGGAGACCCTGGCCGAGCGGGTGGGTGATCGTCGCGAGCTGTTCATCGCCTCGCACACCCACAAGGCCTTCAGCCGCCGCTTTCGCTCTACCCTGGTGGTCAACACCGGTTCGGTGGGCCAGCCTTTCGATGGCGACCCGCGCGCCGCCTACGGTTTTTTCACCTTCATCAATGGTCGTTGGAGCGCCGAGTCGGTGCGCCTGGAGTACGACCGCGAGCGGGCGCTGCGGGATTTTCACGACAGCGGCTTCATGGAGGGGGCGGGGCCGCTGGCCGAACTCATCGAGCGCGAGGTGCGTGAGTGCCGGGTGCACGTCGGCCGTTGGCGGGACGAATACCTAGCGGCGGTGAAGGCGGGGGAGCTGGGTGTGGTCGAGGCGGTGGCGGCCTATCAGCGGAAATACCGCTAGAGCCCCAGCTTTTTACGGCACTCCTCAAAGGCGTTGCGAATCGCCCCGGCGGCGGCGGTCTCCACCGAGACCAAGCAGCGTTGCTCGCACTGGGTGAGGGCGCGCATCAAGGTCTCGCGGGTGGGGGGCTCGCGGCTCTCCTCGTCACGCTCCGCGGGGGCGGAGCCCAGCGGCTCGACCAGCACCGAGCGTGGGATCATCCGCTGCTGGTTGTTCTCAACGTCCTGCGCGGTCAGCGGGCCGACCTTGACGTAGGTGCGACCCTGGAACTGAAAGCGGTCGCCGATCTTCAGATGGGGAAATTTCATGCGCCGATCTTGGCCGCATGGGGGGTGGGGGTCAAGAGGGGCGCGGAGCGCCCCTCGCGTGTCTCTAGCAGCCGACGATGTCGGCGTGAATGCCGTGTTCGTGGAGCCGGGCGAGGACCTGCATCGGCACGTTCTGGTGGTCGTCACACTCCACCTGCATGTCATGGGGCATGCCGCGGTGCAGGTCCACGTAGTGGATGCGGGGGTCTTCCATCAACTCTTCTCTGAGCTCCTGCATACGAGCCGCCGGCAGAAGCTCGTCGATGTGAATGTTGACGTTGTGCATGGCTCACCTCCGTTCGCGTTTCGTGTTGATCCAACTATAGTCACTCTATCGCGGTTTCGCCCTTCTGGGTGCTACAATCCGTGCCCGTATTTTGTAAGGTTTTTTCAGGAGATTGCTGATGGCCGGCTGGGGTTGTCCACACGAGGTTAAGGGTAAATGCTCGCGGGTCAACGACGAGCCCTGCGACCCGGGCATGAAGGGTTGCATTCTCTTCGGCCGCTTCAAGTTCAGCGTCGAGGAGAAGAACCGCCCCGGCGGGCCACGCCAGCGCAACTACCATCGCGATAAGGGTGAGTCGCGCTAGGTCCTGCCCGTGACTCGGTAGGCATTTTTTCCTTCACGCTTGGCCTCGTACATCGCCTGATCGGCGCTGCGCAGCAACTGCTCGGTGTCGGTGCCGTCGCGGGGGTGGCGGGCAATGCCGATGCTGGCGCTGATGTGTGCCTCAATGCGGCCATGAAGGAGTCCATGGTCATCCTCCCCGCCCTCTAGCTTGAAGGGGAGCCGCATGGCCGATAGGATTTTTTCGGCCAACTGCACCAGAGTCTCGTCATCGCCGGCGTCTTGCAGGATGATGGCGAATTCATCGCCGCCGAGGCGACTCACCGTGTCACTTTCGCGCACGCAGGCTAGCAGGCGCTCAGCCACCTTTTGCAGTAGCTGATCACCGGTCTCGTGACCGTGGGTGTCGTTGACCCCCTTGAAGCCATCCAGGTCGATGAACATGACCGTTACCTGCCTGGAGTCGCGGTCACTGAGATTGAGGGCGTGCTGCAGGCGGTCATGGAAGAGCTGACGGTTGGGCAGGCCGGTCAGCGCATCGTGGAAGGCCATACGCGTCAGCCGCTCCTCGGTGGCCTTGTGTTCGGAGATGTCCGAGTAGACCGCCACGTAGCTCGCCACCTCGCCATCCGGTTTGTGGATGGCGCTGATGCGTGAGTAGCAGGGTAGCAGCTCGCCGTTGCCGCGGCGGTTCCAGATCTCACCCTCCCAGCTTCCCTGCGTCTCCAGCGTTCGCCACATGCGGACATAAAATTCGCCCCTGTGGCGGTGTGACTTGAATAGTGTCGGGCTGGCGCCGATGAGTCGTTCACGTGGATAACCGATCATGCGGCAGAATGCATCGTTGACGCTGCGGATGGTTCCGTCGGTTTCGGTCACCATAATGCCATCGAGTACGTGACGTGTGACCGCCTCTGCCAGTCGCATCTCCTCCTCGGCCCGTTTACGTTCAGTGATATCCATGCCGTAGAGATAGATGAAGTCGCTGCCATCATTCAGTGCCGGGATGAAGCTGTAGGTGCGTCCACTGGCTTCGAACTCCAGGGGCTCTGGGCTGTGTTGTAACAGCGACTGCTGCAGCTTATCGTACAGCTCAGGCACAAGCTGCGAGCCTACCTCAAGCCCCAGTGACTTTAGCAACCCCATACTTGCGTCGTTGGCGTAGAGGAGTTTTCCACGCACGCTGATGCGTAAAACCGGATTGGGATTTTTTGCCGGGAACAGTGCGAACTGCTGACGCTCCGCCTCAGCCTCATCGCGAAGGCGCTGCTGAGATATCTGCACCGCTTCAGCCAGTTGTTCAAACTGACGCTCCAGGGCGTGGATCTCATCTCCGCTA
>JBFFSW010000150.1:0-4653 GCA_041572195.1 Thiohalomonadaceae bacterium
GATAATCTCTTCAAAACTCATGCGTGAATCCAACCGGCCGCGGTGAGCAGCCCAAGGGTGATCAACAGTGCCCCCGCCCCGCGTTCGAGGCGCCCCTGCCACTTTAACAAATGCGCCCTCGCCTGGGCAGCGAATTGGGCCACCAGCAGGCCGAACAGCAGGGTCGGCAGCAGCACCGCGCCGAGGCCGAAGGCCAGCCCCAGGCTGAGGCCATCCCAGGCGCTGCCGCTGAAGGCGGCGGCCAGCAGCACCGTACCCAGCGGCGCGCAGGGATTGAGGGCCATGCCCGCGCCCATGGCGAAGAGGCCGCCAGCGCGGGCCCGGCGCACGGGCCGAATCACCGCCTCGTCGCTATTCGGCGCGACACCACACCCCCCCTTCCCCGCGCGGCGCCACAACAATATGCCGAGGAAGATGGAGGCGCCGCCCAACAGCAGCCCCACCGGCCCGGTCTCGAGGTGGCTGACGATCACCTCGCCCAGACTCCCCGCTACCGTTCCAAGGGCGGCATAACCGCTGAGCCGCCCCAGGGAGAAGGGCAAAACCACCCGCCAGGCGCCGCCATCGGCCAGCATCACCGGTCCCAGGTAGGGCAGGCAGGTGATGTTGCAGGGCCCGGCGCCGAAGCCCAACCCCAGCAGCATGGCCGCGCCGAAGCTGAGGACCAGGACCTCCATCAACGCCTACTCCACCAATCGCGCAGATTCGCCTTCTCCCAGTTGGTTTGGGCCTTTTTGCGCTTCTTGAAGTAGGCGGGGTCGGCCTTGAAGAGGGGCAGCATCGCGTACTTCATCTGCAGCACGTCCTTGTCGGGACAGAACTCCACGCAGCGGCCGCAGAGGGTGCAGTCGGCGAACAGCACGTTCTTGCGTTCCATCTCGGTGTGGATCTCACGAATATCCATGGGACAGGCCCTGGCGCAGATCCCACACTTCTCGCAGCGGGGCTTGGCTTTCTTCACCAGACGCACCAGACCCACCTTGCGGAAGGCGGCGTGCAGCGCCAGCATCGGGCAGATGCGACAGAAGGGCTGGCGCACGAACAGCCCCCAGGCCAGCATCAGGCCGAAGATGAGGTTGGCGGCCAGCGAGAGGATGAAATAGCCCGCCGATGAGGTATCCACGTAGAGCTGGCTGCTATCGCCCGTGGCCATGGAGGTGAGGATGCGGCTGGGGCAAATCTTGCAGTAGGGGTCACCCAAATCGTGGCTGGTTACCCCGAGCCCGGCCATCAGCGGCAGACCGAACACCAGCAGCAGCAGGATGATCCACTTCCACGGGCGGATGCGATCCACCAGCTTCGGCGGCAACGACTCGATGCGTTTCAGCCCCAGCTTCTGGCCGATGATCGAGAGAATCTCCTGGAAGAAGCCCAGCGGACAGATCCAGCCGCAGAAGGCCTTGTTCAACACCACGAACATCAGCAGGAAGGTGCCCAGGGTGATGAGGGTCGGCAGCAACGCCATGAGGATGTTGCCACCCTGCGCCGCGACCATCCCCAGGCGGTGATCCATCTGGTGCTGGAAGGGGATCAGGGTGCAGTAGTCGGCGGACTGGGTGTCGTAGGCACAGCTGAGCGCCGGCAGGGCCACCGACAGCTTCTCCGCGGTGTAGAAGCCGACGATGGCCGAGCCGTAGACCAGAAAGAGGAAGGCGCCGAGCTGTACCAGCTTGCGTAGTATCGTCAGGTTCATTTACGCCTCCTCCCTGCGCACGGCACCCAGCCACAGCAGGCCGCCGATAAAGCCAAAGCCCATGGCGGCGAGACCGCCCCAGGTGGAGCGCCAGTGGTTGGGGTTCACATGGTAGGGGGCGCTGAGGGTGGTGACGTGGCTCACTCCCTGATGCGCCTTCTCAACGCTGAGCAGGAACTCGGCAGGGCGATTGGCACGCTGCCCCGGATTCACCTCGTCAAAGTCATCGGGCATGGCGACACGCACGCGCCCCCCCACCCCGCTCTTCAGCTCCAGCCGCGAGCCGTTGCCGGTCACCAGGCTCAGGGGTTGATTAACCAGCGGCTCACCGTTGAAGCGGACGATGAACTCGGCGTACTTGCCAGTTTCGTAACGGGCGTGCTCGCGCGGCAGCGGCGCGGGGATGATCTCCAGCTGCGCCTGTTGGGCATCGAGCAGCATTTGCGGGCTGTAACCACTGGGCTTGCCGTTGAAATAGCGGTAGCGCAGCGCCGTCTCCACTACCTCAGGGCTGCGACGCACCGCCTTCAGAAGGTGATAGTTGTCCAACCCGCTGGAAGGGACGGACACCTTACCCTCGCTATCGGACACCAGCGGCCGCTGTACCAGGGTGGGCATCACCATGCGGATTTGCGTGGCCTCATCCGCGCCGTTGAGCTGCATCGCCAATGCACCACGACCATGGTGCCCACCCCCAGACCCGGACGCAGGTACCCAACTCAACTGCGCCTGGGCGCTCGTCGTCAACAACAGCGCGGCTATCACCAGGCTGCGCATTAGAAGTTCGCCGCCAGGCCGATGTTGAAGCGACGCCCTGGATTGACCACCAGCGAGAGGTCCTCCGTGTTGTAGACGCCATCGAGGTTGCTGTCGGTGTAGCCACGCACGGTGTTGTAGTAGCTGCGGTCGAAGAGGTTATCGACGCGGGCGAAGAGCTCCCAGTTTCCACCGGCCATCTCACGCTCGTGGGAGAGCAGCAGGTTGACCACCGAGTGACCGCCAATCTCCTCCTGATTAATCTCATCGGCGAAGTAGGCGCTGGTGGTATCCACCTCGGTGGTCACCAGCCAGTGCGCGGCCGGGGCATAGCGCAGGTTCAGGTTGAGGTGGTGCCTGGGGGTACGCGGCACACTGTTGCCGGTGTTGTCGTAGGCGGTGGTGACGTAGCTGGCGCACTGACCGCTGAAGGGGTTGATGGAGGCGCAGGTGCGCAGGTTGAAGTTGTCGTAGGCCAGGTAGTAGGCGTCGAGATAGGTGTAGGCGATGTCCCAGGCCAGGGAGTCACCAGCGGTGGTCTTCAGCGACAGCTCCAGGCCGCGGCTACGCATGTCACCGATGTTCTCGTAGCGGTTGGTGACGTCGGTGGTGTACTGCCCGGCGCTGGCCTGCACGTGGTCGTGACGGTCGATCTGGAAGATGGCCACGTCCAGGTCGGTGGGCAGGCCGAAGAGTTCGCCACTGCGGCGGATACCCAGCTCCATGTTCAACGAACGCTCGGGCACCAGGTCCGGGTTCGGGTCGACCCGCTGGGTGGGCGAGCCGGTGCCGACGAAGAGCTGGCGCACCGAGGGGGCACGGAAGCCGGTGGAGAGGTTGCCGTAGTAATCGAGATTCTCCGCCGCCGCGTAGTTGCCGCCCAGGCGCCAGGAGCCGACGTTGAAATCGCGCACGCCGCTGTCATCGGCGAAGGCGGTGGCGGTGTGGTCGGTGTAATCGAGCCTGATGCGATCGCTACGGCCGTTGGCGGTCACCAGCCACTTCTCGGCGGGGCGGAACTTCAGCTCGCCGTAGAGGGCCAACACCCGCTCGTCGGTGCCGTTGTCGTCAAACACATCGCCCGGGTTATAGACGGTGAAGGGCGGATAGGGCAGCGCGCCGGAGACCCGGTAGAGCACCTGCGAGTCGTAGCGGTTTGCCCGCAGATCGGTGGCCAGCATCCAGGCCAGCCCCTCCCCTTCGCTGCGGTACTCCCCCTTGAGGCCGCGCTGCACCTGCAGATAGTCGTTGTCGTAGGTGTAGCTGCTGGGGTCGTTGGCCAGCGGCGCGGTGAGGAAGCGGGTGTGGTCAGCGAAGCGATAGGTGTTGAGGGTCAGGGTATCGCCACCGGCGAAGTCGCGGTTGTAGGTGAGGAAGAGCTTTTGCAGGTCCACATCGTAGTGGTTGGCGTAGTCGTTATAGGCCGGGTCGGCGCTGGTGGGGTCGATGGCGCCGGCGGTGACGCCGGTGACCGCGCCGTGGCTGTTTTTATGGCGGTTGGAGAGCTCGAAGCCCAGCTGCAGGTCGCTGGCATCGCTGAGGTAGTACTGCCACTTGCCGTTGGCGTAGTCGGCCTTCGAGGCGGAGTCGTCGTAGTAGCCGTCGCTCTGGCGACGCGACACCTGCACATGACCGGAGCTGTCCTCACCGGCGTAACCGGCGCGCACCAGCCCCTTGGTGGTGCCGAAGCTGCCCGCCTCGGCGGCGATACGCACACCGGCGTGGCGCGCCCCCTTCTTGGTGGTGATGATCACCGCGCCGCCCAGGGCGTCATCGCCGAAGAGGTAGGAGGCGCCGCCCTTGACCACGCGAATGGACTCGATGTTGTCCAGGTCGATGTTGACCCGCCCGGTGCGCTCGAACACCGGCACGCCGTCGATCACCACCGCCACGCCGGGCTTCTCGCCCATGAACACCTGGTTCTCCACGCCGCGGATGTGGATCTTCAGCGAGTCGCCACTCTGCACCTCGGTGGTGATGCCGGGGATCCCCTGCAACATCTCCTGGATGTTCTGGCTGTGGGCCGCGTCCACCTGCTCACCGCTGATCACCGCCTGGTTGGAGGGCTCTCCGCGCTTGTCCTCGAAACGGTCGCCGATGGTGGATGAGTCCACATGGATGACGCCGAGCGATTCGGCGCAAACGGCAACGGGGATAGAACAGGCCAGCACCGCGAGCAGTGCACGACGAACCGGGGAGAGGGA
>JBFFSW010000151.1:0-4632 GCA_041572195.1 Thiohalomonadaceae bacterium
ATACCGCTACCCGGTGGTCGAGGCGGGCACCCTGCACCTCTGGCCCAGGCCCGCGCCCACCCCGGTCTACGAGCCCTGGCCTTGGTACCATGACCCCTGGTTCCACCCCCAGCCCTGGCACCCCTACTATTGATGAGGAGTCCGTCCATGAATCCGCGCATCGCCCTGCTTGCCATCCTTACCCTGCTGCTCAGCGCCTGCGCCTCCGGTCCGCGCTTCGAGACCAAGGGGGTGGATGGGGCCATCACCCCGCAACGGGCGGTGGTCGAGGGCGATACGCTACGCGGTGGCCGAGTGCTCTGGGGCGGGGTGATCATCACCTCCGCCAACCTCGCCGACGCCACCCAGATCGAGGTGCTGGCCTACCCGCTGGATAGCGACCAGTGGCCCGTGCAGAGCGAGCAGCCGCCGCAGGGGCGCTTCATCGTCAGGCAGGAAGGGTATCTGGAGACCAGCGAGTACGCCCCCGGTCGCATCGTCACCGTCATTGGCGCCCTGGATGGGGTGCAACTCGGCACCGTCGGCGAGGCCGAATACCGCTACCCCGTGGTCGTCCCCGGCAAGCTCCACCTCTGGCCCAAGGCGGGCAAGGGGAGTGAGACAAGGTTTCATTTTGGGATTGGGGTGATGTTCAGCAACTGAACCTCGGCAATCACGTCATCCCTGTCCAACACCTCAATCCCCCTCACCCGACCCGCCTCGTCCAGGTCGAGCACCACCATGCCGGGGATGCCGTTGAGGTCGATGTTCTCCGCGACCTTGCCGCCGTCGTCGATGGTGTAGAGATAGAGCGCGTCGCCGTGCAGGGTGTGGCGGGCGAGGGTGAGGTCGGGGAGTTGGGCAAGTGCATCGTCGCGGCCCAGGCGTTTGAGGTCGGTTTGGATTTCTTGGTAGAGGCTTGGTAGCAGGTCGGCGATTTTCATTATTCTTTTTCCTATAACAAAAAAACGGCCCCGAAGGGCCGTTTTTCATCTACGCCACCAACACATTCCTCAACTTCTTCATGGCGTTCTTCTCCAGCTGGCGGATGCGCTCGGCGGAGACGCCGTATTTGTCGGCCAGTTCCTGCAGAGTGGCCTTGTTCTCTTCGTCCAGCCAGCGGGCGGCGACGATGTCGCGGCTGCGCTCGTCCAGGTCGTTCATGGCGGCCATCAGGCGGCGCTGGTTGTTGTCCTCCCAGTCCTCGGCCTCGAGGGTCTCGGCCGGGTCGAAGCGGCTGTCCTGCATGTACAGGGCCGGGGCGACGTGGCGATCGTCGTCGTCGTCGGGGCTGATGTCGAAGGCGGTGTCGTGGCCGGAGAGGCGGGACTCCATCTCCAGCACGTCCTTGCTGCTGACGCCGAGGTCGTTGGCGACGCTCTCCACCTCTTCGGCGGTGAACCAGCCCAGGCGCTTCTTCGATGAGCGCAGGTTGAAGAAGAGTTTGCGCTGGGCCTTGGTGGTGGCGACCTTGACGATGCGCCAGTTGCGCAGGATGAACTCGTGCATCTCGGCGCGGATCCAGTGCACGGCGAAGGAGACCAGGCGCACGTTCATCTCGGGGTCGAAGCGCTTGACCGCCTTCATCAGGCCGATGTTGCCTTCCTGGATGAGGTCGGCCTGGGGCAGGCCGTAGCCGCTGTAGCCGCGGGCGATGTGAACGACGAAGCGCATCTGCGAGAGCACCAGGCGACGCGCGGCCTCCAGGTCGTTGTGGTCGCGCAGGCGGCGGGCGAGCGCCTTCTCTTCCTCGGCGCTGAGCACCGGGATGCGGCTGACGCTCTGGATGTAGGCCTCGATGCTGCCGGTGCTGATCGGGGCCAGGGGCTGTAATTCAAGGGCCTTGGACATGATTCAATCCCTCATTTCCGTTATCCACGGCTAATAACCTACCATAACGCTCAGGATTTGCAAGCCCCAAGTTTGTGGGGGCTCAATCGACGCTCGAAACCGTAATGATACTGCGATCGCCCTCGATGAGACAGACCCTGTTGCGTCCCCCCTCCTTGGCGGCGTAGAGGGCCTGGTCGGCGAGGTTGAGCAGGGTCTCCAGGTCGCTGCCGGGGTGCTCGGGGGCGTGGCAGATGCCGATGCTGGCGCTCACGTCGAGGCCGTCGGGCTTGAGATCGCTGATCGCCTGACGCAGCTCAGTGGCCTGCTGCTCCAGGGCCTCGGCGGAGATCTCCGGCAGCAGCACGGCGAACTCCTCGCCACCGTAGCGTGCCGCCAGCCCCTGCTCGCCGAACTGCTGGTTGAGCAGGCCGCCGAGGGCGGTGAGGACGTGGTCGCCAGTCTGGTGGCCGTGGTTGTCGTTGATGGACTTGAAGTGGTCGATGTCCATCAGCATCACCCCCAGCGGCTGGCGAGTGTTGACCCAGCCGTTGCCGGTCTCGAACAGGAAGCGGCGGTTGTAGGTGCGGGTGAGGGTGTCGGAGTTGGCCAGCCGCTCCATGTCGCGGGCCTGGCGCTTGAGGGCGCCGTACTGCTGCTTGATCAGCAGCAGCGAGCGCACCCGGGCCATCAGGATCTCGTCCACCAGCGGTTTGTTGACGAAGTCGTTGGCCCCGGCGTGGAACACCTCCACCTGGGTCTGCTGGTCATCGTTGCCGGTGATGATTAGCACCGGCAGCTCCTGCTGAGAGAACTTCAGCCGGGTGCGCACCGCGTAGAGCAGGTCGCCGCCGGTCATGTCATCCACCAGGTGGAAGTCGGTAATCACCATGTCGAAGGGCTCGGCCTCGTCCTCGCGCACCCGACGCAGCATCTCCAGCGCCTCCTCGGCGCTGGCGGTGTGGATCACCTGCAGACCATGGCGTTCCAGCATGCGGGTGGTGATCACCGCTGCGGTGCGGCTGTCCTCGACGAACAGTACGCGCCCCACCAGGCCGGTGTTGCGCTGGCAGAACTCCTTGATGAACTCACCGAAGGCGGGGTAACCGAGGCTCTTGTCGAAGTAGTCGGTGACGCCCGCGGCGAAGCCCTCCTTGAGGAGCCGCGAGTCGGCGTCGCCGGAGATGACGATGATGGGGGTGTAGTGGTGGTCCTGACCCTTGCGGATCTGGCGGCAGAGTTCCAGGCCGTCCATGTCCTCCAGCAGCAGGGAGGTGGTGATCAGGTTGTAGTGTTGCTGGTCGAGGTGCCGGAGCGCCTCATCGGCGTTGGCGCAGGCGGTGATCTCAGCGCCATCGATCTGCTGACCGAGGATACGGGTGATCAGTTCGCGGGCGACGCTGGAGCCCTCGACCACCATGATGCGGCTGTCCGCCATGGGGAGTCCTTTGGTGTAGTGTCTTCGTGAGGGGTGCTCTTCCCCGAAAAATTCCGCTCACGTTGGCCCGGATCTTAGTGTTGTTTTTTTATGGCTGTCCGGTATTAGCGGACCATTCTGGTGTAGACAGAGGGTAGGGGCAAGGGCGTCATGATAAGCGGTATTCCACAGCCGACGAGTGGTTATTAGGTGGGCTCGATATCGCGCAGATGACGCCCCACCGCCAGCCAGGAACCGCACAGCCCCAGGCCCATGCCCACGCCGAGCAGGCCGCCGCCGGTGATGAGGTCCAGACCCTGGAGGGCGAAGTCGCTGTGGTAGAGGGCGGCCAGCTGGGCCACCGGGGCCTCCAGCAGCAGCAGCGAGGACTCCACCAGCACGCCGCCGATGAGCGCGCCGAAGAGGCCGTACCAGAGACCGGAGTAGAGGAAGGGGCGACGGATGAAGGCGTCGGTGCCGCCGATGAGCTTGGTTACCACGATCTCGTCGCGGCGGTTCTGGATGTGCAGGCGGATGGTGTTGCCCACCACCAGCAGCACCGCCAGGGCCAGCAAGGATGCGAGGATCATCACCCCCTGGCGGCCGATATCCATCAGCGCGTAGAGGCGCTGCACCCAGGCCATGTCCAGCTGCGCCAGCTCCACCTCGGCGCGGCTCTCCAGCTCGGCGCGCAGGGCGTCCATGGAGGCGGGGTCGTTGTGGCCCAGAGCGGGGCGAACCACCAGCAGCGGCGGCAGCGGGTTCTCCTCCAGCGCCTCCAGCGCCTCGCCGAAGCCGGAGAGGGTGCGGAACTCTTCCAGCGCCTGCTCGCTGGAGACGTACTCCACCGCCTCGATGTTGTCGCGCTTGCGCAGCTCGGCGGCCAGCGCCGAGACCTGGCGCTCACGGGTCTCCTTCTTCAGGAACAGCGAGAGCTGGGCGTCGCCATCCCAGCCGGTGGTTACCTGCTGGGCGTTGGCCAGCAGCACGTGCAGCCCGGCGGGCAGGGCCAGGGCGATGCCGACCACGGCGGCGGTCATCAGCGTGGAGAAGGGCTTCATGGCCAGCTGGCCAAGGGCGTAGAAGAGGGTCTGCAGGTGGCGCAGCACGTAGTTGCGCAGCCACTCGCCGATGCCGCCGCGGCGCTTGCTG
Source organism: Thiohalomonadaceae bacterium (assembly GCA_041572195.1). Lineage (GTDB taxonomy): Bacteria > Pseudomonadota > Gammaproteobacteria > Thiohalomonadales > Thiohalomonadaceae > JBFFSW01. The sequence continues at coordinate 4,379 of JBFFSW010000151.1, forward strand.
GCGCGGCTGTTGCCGCCCTGCTGCTCGCGGAAGGTCTGCTGGTTGGCCTTGCGCTCCGCCATCAGGCAAGCCCCCGGCTGTCGCTTACCAGGCGCCCCTGGGAGAGGCTGATCACCCGCCGCGGCATCTCGCGGATCAGCTCCAGGTCATGGGTGGCGATCATCACGGTGACGCCGACGCTGTTGAACTCGTGAAAGATGCCCATGATCTCGCGCGAGAGCTCCGGGTCGAGGTTGCCGGTGGGCTCGTCGGCC
>JBFFSW010000152.1:0-4606 GCA_041572195.1 Thiohalomonadaceae bacterium
GATGCCGAGGAAGAACAGACCGAAGCCGGCCAACACCTCGCCGAAGGCCGCGCGCCGCGAGCGTCCGCCGGTCAGCCACAGGGCCATGCCCAGGCCGATCAGCGGCAGCGCCATCCCCTGAATATCCAGCTTGAAGCCGACTATCGCCACCAGCCAGCTGGTCATGGTGGTGCCGATATTGCTGCCGTAGATGACGTAGATGGTCTGCAACAGGGTGAGCAGACCGGCGTTGACGAAGCCCAGGGTGGCGACGGTGACCGCGCTGGAGGACTGCACCATGGAGGTGATCAGCACGCCGGTGCTGAGGCCACGCAGGGGGGTGGAGGTCCAGCGCGCGAGGATGTGGCGCAAGGCCTCACCGGCGGCCATCTTCAACCCCTCGGTGAGCAGGCGCATGCCGAGCAGAAACAGGCCCAATCCCCCGGCGAAGCTGCCGACCAACTGCCACTCCACGTCCACGTCCCCCTTACTATGATGAATTGATTACAGTCTACTGTACTTGCCGATGCCGCGAGTGGGGGTTAGGGTTATCCTATGAACATTACCCCGTTCCCCGATGATGCGGGGGTGGAGAGTCTCAAGCGGACCAACGAGGGCGCGGCGGTCAAAGCGACCGAGCAGACGACCCCCTCGGCCCCCATCCCCCCCTCCGAGCGCAAGCGTGAACGCACACCCGAGGCGCTAGGGGTGGAGCTGCGCGCCATGGAGCGGCGCCAGAGGGAGCGGCGTAAGAAACAGCAGCCCACCACCCTGGACACCCGCGACAATCACGAACGGCGCCACCATCACGACCGCCGTGAGGGGGACGAAGAAGGCCCGCCGCCGGGCATTGATGAGATCGTCTAGTCCCTCTGGCCCAGCGCGAGCCCCTTGAGGGTGAGCCCATCCAGGGCCTCGGTGCCCCGGGCCTCCAGCTCCAGCACCAGCCCCTCCACCGCCTCGGGCATCCGCGGCGAGGCCCCCGAGCCCAGGCCGCGAAGCCCCCGCCAAAGCTCGGCCACTTTCACCGTCTCCGGGTCACGCCCCGGCAGATAGCCGGTCTCCTCGTCGCAGCTCTCGCGCAGGATACCCAGCTGCTCCAGCGCCTCCAGCGCCACCCGCAGCTCCTCGCCCGGCAGTTGCAGCGCCTCACTCAGCCCCTCCAGGGTCCACGGCGCGCCCCCCTCGCGATGACGCTGGGTGACCAGCACCATCACCGCCAGGGCCACCCGCTCGAAATCACGCGCCCCGGGGTAGCTGGGCTCACGCTCGCGCCGCACCTGATCCGGGTTCTGGGTGAAGTAGGCCACCTGGGCGCCGAACAGCAGGATGAACCAGCTCAGGTAGAGCCAGATCATGAACAGGATGAGGATCGCCAGCCCCGAGTAGATGGCGGTGTAGTTGCTCGCCGAGGAGACGAAACCGGCGAAGGCCATCCCCAGCGACTGCCAGAGGACGCCGCCCACCACCCCGCCGATAAGCGCCGCGCGCCACTGCACCCGGGTGTTGGGGATGAAGATGTAGAAGAAGGTGAAGGCGGCGATGATGAACAGGAAGGGCACCAGCTTGCCCAGGGCCAGCAACAACGCCCCCAGCGGCTGCACCGCCATCATCGACTGCACCAGCGCCGAGCTGCTCACCGAGGCGGTCATACCCATGGCCGAGAAGACCAGCACCGGGCCAATCAGCGCGACGCTGAGGTAGTCGCTGAAGCGTCGCGCCAGCGAGCGGTTGCGGTGGATCTGCCAGACGTGGTTGAAGGCGCTCTCGATCTTCTGGATCAGCGCCACCACCGTGTAGATGAGAAAGGCCACGCCGATGGTCCCCAGCACCCCCACCTGCATACGGTCGACGAAGCCGATCATCTGCGCGCTGATCTCCGGCCCCTTCTCCCCCAGCGGCATCAGGAAGGTGGAGAGCATGGGCTCGATCTGATTGTGCACCCCCAGCCCCTTGAGCACCGAAAAGCTCAGCGCCAACACCGGCACGATGGAGAGCAGGGTGGTGTAGACCAGGCTCATGGCCCGCAGATTGAGCTGGCCGCTGTAGAGCTCACGCGCCAGCACATAGCCCAGGCGCAGGATGTGGTAGACCAACCGCTGCTGCCACGGCAGGGTCTCGAGGTCGGTGCGCCACAGACGCTCCTCCAGAAAGTCACGCACGGCGTGCAGCTTGAGCATCCCACTCTCCAACAAAGGCCATTCGAGTCAGGTTATCCTCCCGCCGGGCGCCGGGCAAGAATCTCAGCCCGCCAGCTCCTTCCAGCGCTTTTGCATGCGCTTGACCGAGACCGGTTCGATGGTCTTCAACTCCTGCGCCCAGAAGGAGATTCGCAGCTCCTCCAGCAGCCAGCGGAAGGATTCCAGATCGGCGTCGGCGCGGCCCTGGGCCTGAAGCTGCGCGGCGCGTTTTTCGTAGAGCTCCCACAACTTGTTCAGCTCTACCGTATTGGCACGGTCGCGGGCGGGATCGCGGGCCGCCTTCTCCAGGCGCGCCTCGGCGGCCCTCAAGTAAAGTGGCAGACGGCTGAGCCAGCGTGCCGGGGTGGCGGCGACGAAGCCGGGGCCTAGCAGCCGTTGCAGCTGCGCCTGGATATCGGCGGCCGCCTGCAACAGGGTCGGCTGCACCTTCTTCAGCCGCTTCTGCAACTCGTGGTACACCGTCAGCGCCTCGCCCAACTCGGCGGCGATGCGGTTGCCTTCGTCGATGATGCGACCGCGACCGGCCTCGACCCGTCGCTCGAAATCGGCCCTATCGCGCGGCTGTGCCTCCTGCAAAAAGATCCGCTCGATCACCGCCGAGAGCAGATCGTCTTTTAATGCCTCGCAGTTACCCATGGCGTTGTAGCGCAGGCAGAGGGTGTTGATGTCGGGGATGTTCTTGCGCAGGTATTTGAGCTTATCGCGCAGCGCCAGGGTGTAGAGCCGGTGCAGGCCACCGCGCATCGCCGCCGCCGCGCTGGCCGGTGACTCGAACAGGCGGATGGCCGCCGCCTCACCCTCATCGACCAGAGCGGGGAAGGCGCGCACGCTGAGACCGCCGCGCTTGAGCTCCACCGACTCGGGCAATGCATCGAAATCCCAGGCGGTGATTCCCTCGCGCTCGATGGTGTTCTCACTTTCCTTCGCACTGGGTGCCGCACTCAGGGTGTCGCGCACCTTGCCGGAGAGTTGGCGCTGCAAGGCATCCAGGTCGCGCCCCTCGGCCAGCGGCTTGCCCTTCTCATCGACCACGCGGAAATTCATCCTCAGGTGCTCGGGGACATTCTCCAGCTGCCAGGCATCGGCCGGCACCGTCACCCCGGTGATGCGTAGCAACTGGTGGGCGAAGGCCTCGCGTAGCGAACCCTCGTAGGGGATGAGGGCGGACTTTGCCGCCTGGGCAAAATTGATTGCGGGAACGAAGTTGCGCCGCAGCGACTTGGGTAGGGATTTGATCAGCGCGATCAGTTTCTCCTCCAGCATCCCCGGCACCAGCCACTCGAAGGGGGCCTCGGGTAGCTGGCCGAGTGCCGCCAGCGGCACCACCACGCTAATACCGTCGGCCTTACCGCCGGGCTCGAAGTGGTACTCCAGAGGCAGGCTGAGACCAGCACCGGGGAAATGATCGGGGTAGGCCCCCTCACCCAGTTCGTGAGTCTCGCGCTGCAGCAGGTCATCTCGACCCAGGTAGAGCGCCTTTTCATCCGCCCCCTTGAGCCATTTATCAAACGACTTTCCGCTGTAGATCCCCTCGGGAATACGCGCATCGTAAAAGGCGAACAGCACCTCATCATCCACCATCACATCGCGTCGGCGCGCCTTGGCCTCCAGGCGCTCCACCTCGGCGATCAGCTCCGCGTTGTGGCGGAAGAATTTCGCCCGGCAATTAAAGTCCCCCTGCACCAGCGCATGGCGGATAAAGATCTCTCTCGCGAGCGGCGGGTCCAGTGGACCGTAGTTGACCTTGCGCTGGATAACGATGGGCAGGCCGTAGAGGGTCACCCGCTCGAAAGCCGCCACCTGCGCCGGACGCTTCTCCCAGTGCGGCTCGCTGTAACTGCGCTTTAGCAGGTGTCTGGCGATGGACTCCAGCCACTCGGGCCGAATCATACCGACGGTACGCGCGTAGAGCTTGGAGGTCTCTACCAGCTCAGCGGCCACCAGCCATTTGGGCGGTTTTTTGTAGAGGCCGGATCCAGGGAAAAGATTCAGCTTAATGTTGCGTGCACCGATGTAACTCTTCTCCTCATCACGCATGGCGATATTACCGAGCAGGCCGGCAAGCAGGGCACGGTGCACACCATCGCCATCGACACTCGGCTCCTCCCCCTCGGCCGGCGCTTTGCGCTTCGGCAGCTCCAGCTTTAGCTCACGGACGATGGAGAGCAACTGGCTGTGAATATCGTGCCACTCGCGCAGACGCACATAGCTCAGGTAACGGTCGTGACAGGTCTTGCGCAGCTTGCTGTTGGAGAGGTGCTGGGATTGTTCGCGGAACCAGTTCCACAGATTGAGGTAGCTGATAAAGTCGGAGCGCTTGTCGCTGAATTCGGCGTGACGCTGGTCCGACTTCTGCTGCGCATCCATGGGCCGGGAACGTGGGTCCTGTACCGCCAGCGCCGAGGCAATGATCAGCAGCTCGGGCA
>JBFFSW010000153.1:0-4588 GCA_041572195.1 Thiohalomonadaceae bacterium
CCCTCGGCCTGGCTGAGCAGCTCCTCGCTGCGCTTGAGCGAGGCCTGGGCGGCTTTGTCGCGACTGATGTCGCGGGCGCGCAGGAGGTAACCGGAGGCGCCCCCCTGCTCGTCGCGCAGGGGCACGATGGTGGTGGCGAAGGTGAGTGCTTGCTCGCCGATGCGGAGGGTGAATTCGTCCTCGGCGAAGGGGCGCGGCGAGCCCAGGCGCTCGGCGAGTCGGCCATCGTCGTCGAAGGGGGAGAAACACTCGCCCAGCGGGCAGCCCAGCAGCTCGCCATAGGTCATGCCCAGCAGCTTCTCCGTGGCCGGGTTCCAGTAGCGGATCCGCAGCCGCTCGTCGGTGGCGATGATCAGGGTGTCGTCGACGCTGGCGAGGATGGTATCGAGCAGGGTCTTCTCGTTGAGCCGCGCGCTGCTCTCCTCCAGTAGACCCCGCTGCTCGTCGATGATCCTGCGCAGGGCGAGCACGTAGTCGTTCTCCAGCCCCTGTACCACCTCGTGCTGGCTGAGGATGCCGCGTACGCGAAAGGCGTTGTCCACCACCACCAGGCGGCGGATGCGCGAGCCGCGCATCAGCTCTACCGCGGTGGTCAGCGGCGTACTCGGCACCACGGTGACCACCGGCGTGGCCATCACCTCCTCGAGCGTCAGTTGCCACGGCTGGGCGTGCTCGCGGCGCAGGCGCACGATGTCGCGCTCGGTGAGGATGCCCAGCGGGTCCCCCCCCTCGTCCACCACCACCACCGCGCCATGGCGCTCCTCGACCATGCGCTCGGCCGCTTCGCCGACGCTGCTCTTGGGTCCCAGGGACAGGCAGTGGGCCGACATCACGCTGCCCACCTCCTTGAACTTGAGCATGAATTCCATGCTCAGGTTCTGCGTCAGGTCCGACTCGGTGAGCACCCCGGCGGTGGAGCCGTCATCGTTGCAGATCACCAGGTGGCGCACCCGCTCAACGCTCATCAGGTGGAAGGCGTCCAGATCGCTGATGTCAGTCCCGGCGCGGATCACCGGCGAGTGCATCAGCTCGGCGCAGGTGAGCGAGGCCACCTCGCTGCGGCTGGAGACGGTGCGTACCAGGTCGTGTTCGGTGAGGATGCCCTGGGGTATGCCTTCTTCGCTGATGACGATGGCGCTGATGCGTTTCTCCTGCATCAGCGCCATCGCCTCGTCGAGCGGCGCCTGGGGCGGCAGCTCGATGACGGCGGGGTTCATGATCGCGGTGACCGGACGGCTATGCATATCCCTTGTTTACCGGTATCAGTAGGGTTTTGCGCAGTGTAGCACCAATGCGCGGAGCGGAGTATTTCGTAGGGGACTAGCGCTGGGCCGCCAGCCAGGCCCGGACCTCCTCCAGGCAGCAGCGCCCGCGGGGGTTGGCCCGGTCGCAGAAACAGCCCTTTTTCATCTTCTCTTCGATGGTCTTGACGGTATCGGCCGTGGCATCGGCCTTATGGATCTTGAAGCAGTAGCAGAGCGGGGTTTCGGGGGATTCGTCCTTGCAGGTGACCCGATGGATCAGCTGCCCGGTGGTGAAGGTTTGTCCGCCATCTATCCGAAAGTAGACCACCGGGCAGTCGGCGGAGGGGCAGAAGCGGTACTCCCCCTCCACCTCGCCGCGGTACTCGGCCTTCAGCGTGTGGCGCGGTGTGATGGGGGCGATGACCTCGCCGAGCTGATCGCAGCTAGGGCAGCGTGCCTCCAGCCCATCGCCACCGCCACAACAACACCCCACCTCAGCAACAACTCCCGCAGCAACCGCCGCCGGGCTTGACCGCCTCGATGGTGGCGGAGACCACGTAGTCGGTGACGTTGGTGCCGGGGGCCCAGTCCTTGATGAACTCCTTCGACTCATCCTTGGGCTGGATCTTGATGCGCTCGAATCCAGCGGCCTTCATCATCTTCTCCAGGTCCCCGATCAGCGAGGCGTTGCCCATGCAACCGGCGATGAGGGCGGCGTCGTTGCGCATCTCCGCGGGCATCTCGGCGGTGGCGACCACATCGGAGATGGCCAGGCGGCCGCCGGGCTTGAGCACGCGGTAGGCGTCCTTGAACACCTGCGGCTTGTTGGGCGAGAGGTTGATGACGCAGTTGGAGATGATCACGTTGGCGGTCTCGTCGGCGATCGGCAGGTGCTCGATCTCGCCTAGGCGGAACTCGACGTTCTCGAACATCCCCTTCATCGCGTTGTTGCGCGCCTTGGAGAGCATGTCGGGGGTCATGTCGACGCCGATGACGTGGCCCGAGTGGCCCACCTCGTGGGCGGCCAGGAAGCAGTCGAAGCCACCGCCGGCACCCAGGTCCACCACCACCTCGCCGGGCTTGAGCGCGGCGATGGCCTTGGGGTTACCGCAGCCCAGGCCCATGTCGGCGCCGGTGGGGACCATGTCCAGCTCCGCCTGGCTGTAACCCAGGCGGGTGGAGATAAGGGTGTTGATGGCCGCATCGTCGGTGGTGCCGCAGCAGCTGGCGCCGACACCGCAGCCCTCACCGGCGTTGTCCGCCTGCGCCACCTGGGCGTAGGCCTCGCGCACGCTCTGGCGGTGCTCGTCGTGGTTGCTCTTTTCTTCGCCGCAGCCCTGGGGGCCGCAGCCGCAGTTGTTTTCGCTCATCGTTGTTCTCCGCTGTTCGTCATGTCGCCGCCGAAGAAGGCGGCCAGTGATTCGAGTACCGTCGGCTCCACCCAGCACTCCACCCGCTTGCCGTTGCGGCGGCTGGAGACCAGCCCCGCGCGGCTCAGCTCCTTGAGGTGGTGGGAGAGGGTAGAGGGGGCGATCGCCAGCCCCTCACCCAGCTCCCCCACGCTTAGCCCCGCCTGCTCGATATCGCAGCGTGTGCCCGGCTCGCAGCAGGTGCAGAGCCGCTGGAACAGCGCCAGGCGGTGCGGGTGGCCCAGGGCCTTGAAGGCCTCGGCGAGTTGGTTGGTGTCAATATTCGACATGTGTCGAAATGTAGACTGGTTAACTGGGCGTGTCAATCACCGGGGATGAGGCCTAGCCGCTCCAGCTCAAGGTAGACGGGGTGCTCAAAGGCGGGGACAAGCTCGATGGGGTGTTTTGGAAGATGCCACTCGTCGAGTTGAATGACGGTCTGTTGATCGTGATGGTGGAGGGTGAGGGTTTGAGAGAACTCATGGTGGTCCAGGCCCAGCTCGGCGAGGTGTATGGCGGTGTAGGGGATATGCCATGAGTTATGTTTGAAGACGGGGTGGTGGTAGTGGATGCCTTGGTCGTCTAGCCAGAGGCGGGAGTATCGTCGGATGATCAGGTAGTAGCCGAGATAGCCCATAGCAACAAGTGTGACGGGCGCACTTGCTATGGTCATGAGGTGATTGGGGCCTTTGTTAAATAACAGGCCTAGCGTGAAGGCGGTGAAGAACATGGCGTTGACGCCGTAGCTCATGGCGTGGGCATTGAATGCACGGTAGTTAAAAGACATAAAAACATCAGGCTGCTTACTCATTGCCGTGCCTTACTCTTGGAGTGAACGACTTCGCTAAGACTCCCCAGTTCGTAATTACGCACCTGCACCATGCCCAGAGCGCCGTTGATGATGTTGATTTCCACTTCGGTGCCGATAAGGTCTTCGGCGTTATCAAACCCATAGTCAAGGGTGATGTCGGGATAGTATCCGCTGTTGTCACGCCAGCGTTGCTGTGACTCGTCGATGTCGATAAGACGATAATTAACCCCCACTGGCTCGCCATATTGAATGTCGTATTTATCCAGTGCGGTGTAGCCGAGTAGTGCCGTGGATGCGCTAATCATGATGCTCAGCGGCACGGCGAGGTGGCGAGGCGTAAGGTGAAGCCTGAGGTAAACCGAGGAAATGAAATAACCGATGATGGCGAAGGGCAGGAGTAACAACGGATCGATGTTGCCATCAAGCGTAACGCTGATGTCGTAGGCGTAAATGAACAGGGCGGCGAAGAGTATCGGTGCCAGGGCGATGGCGACGTGTTGTGTAGCACCTTTTAGTTCGTTGGGGTCGTCCCTTACCTCGCCCATCAATCCGCGTCGTTGCAGTGAGTGCTCAAGGGGGAGTAGCGCGGAACCCTCGTTAGTCGTTGCCAGCGGATGCCACTCCTCCGGGCGTATCTCCGTCACGTTAACCAGGCGGCCCTTGTGTCGGATGAGCAGCATGTTGTGGGTGGGGGCCGGATTGATGCTGTAGATCGCCTTGAGAGGGATGGACCAGTTGCCGAAGGATGATTTCGGGTTACACAGGCTAACGGCGTTTGAGTCGATAATCAGGCGTGACCTTGGGAGGGCGCTCAGGCGCCTCTCGTGGTAGACCATCAACAGCAGCATGAAAAGTAGCACCGAAACCAGTGGGAAGAATGAATCCTCCGTTCGTACTTCGATGATGAGTCTAAGTAGCACTCCAAGAAGAATCACTCGGGCGGTCAGACGCAGCGTTCTGTAGTTGCGCGTCTCCCTGAATATGAACTCCTCTCTCTCCATTCCCCTTCCCTGAGTTAGTGCTGATGCCTGCGTCTATTTTGCAGTGTCGGCAAGGGCTGTGCAATGACGCGCGTAGGCATGTGCCTACATGGTAAGTCGTGAACACCCTACATCTAAAAAGGC
>JBFFSW010000154.1:0-4571 GCA_041572195.1 Thiohalomonadaceae bacterium
CCCAGCAGGGTGCCGTCGGCCTCGCGGTAGGACCAGGACTCCATCTTCTGGTGCTCGTGATAGAGGCGGATGCGCTCGGCGGCCAGCTCCAGCCCCTCACGCTCGGCGGCGGAGACCTTCTCCAGAGCGGCGTCCAGACGCTCGCGGGGGATCTCCAACTCGGCCATGGAGCTGGCGCTCATGCGGTCGAAGCGGTTGGTGTACTCCACCAGGGCGGCGTCGCCGCGAGTCTTCACCGCATGCAGCACCTCGCGCACGGTGGCGTTCACCTGCTCGTTGGAGACCCCCTCCCAGGCCAGGAGGGCGTCCAGTTGGGCCTGAAAATCGCTGCTGCTGCTGTCGAGTCGCTTGATGCTCATATCACTACCCTGAGGTGTTACTGGCCGCGGCGCTGGGCGACGGCCTCGGCGATCTGGTCGATGAATTTCTGAACGGTGGCGTGCTTCATCTTCAACGATGAGCGGTTGACCACCAGGCGCGAGGAGACGTCGGCGATGTGCTCCATCGGCTCCAGGCCATTGGCCTTGAGGGTGTTGCCGGTGTCCACCAGGTCGACGATGAGGTCGGCCAGGCCCACCAGCGGCGCCAGCTCCATGGAGCCGTAGAGCTTGATGATCTCCACCTGCTTGCCCTGCTCGGCGTAGTAGCGGCGGGTGGAGTTGACGAACTTGGTGGCCACCTTGAGGCGCCCGGCGGGCTCGCTCATGCCCACCGGTCCGGCGGTCATCAGCCTGCACTTGGCGATCTCCAGGTCCAGCGGCTCGTAGAGCCCCTCGCCGCCGTGCTCCATCAGCACGTCCTTACCGGCCACGCCGAGGTCGGCGGCGCCGTACTCCACGTAGGTAGGCACGTCGGAGGCGCGCACGATCACCAGCTTCACCTCGGGGCGGTTGGTGTCGAGGATCAGCTTGCGGCTGGTGGAGGGGTCGTCCAGCGGCACGATACCGGCGTGGGCCAGCAGCGGCAGGGTCTCTTTGAAGATGCGCCCCTTGGACAGGGCAATCGTCAGGGTGTCACTCATGGCATCACGTCCAGCATGGCGGAACGGTTGAAGTGTTTCTCCGGCACGCGCTGGATCGAGGCACCGAGCTGGGCCAGCTTCTCCTCGATGCACTCGTAGCCGCGGTCGATGTGGTAGATGCGATCCACCACCGTCTCGCCCTCGGCCACCAGCCCGGCCAGCACCAGCGAGGCGGAGGCGCGCAGGTCGGTGGCCATCACCGGCGCCGAGCTCAGCTGGCTGACGCCGGTGGTATGGGCGGTGTTGCCGTCGAGGCGGATGTCGGCGCCCATGCGCTGCAGCTCCTGCACGTGCATGAAGCGGTTCTCGAAGACGGTCTCGATGATCTCCGCCTCGCCCTCGGCGACGCAGTTCATGGCGGTGAACTGGGCCTGCATGTCGGTGGGGAAGGCGGGATAGGGCGCGGTCTCGATGCTCACCGCCTTGGGCCGCTTGCCGTGCATGTCCAGGCTGATCCAGTCCTCGCCGGTTTCGATATCGGCGCCCGCCTCGCGCAGCTTGTCCAGCACCGCCTCCAGCAGGTCGGGGCGGGTGTCCTTGAGCTTGACCCGGCCGCCGGTAATGGCCGCGGCGACCAGGTAGGTGCCGGTCTCGATGCGATCGGGCAGCACGCAGTAGCGCCCGCCGTGCAGCCGCTCGACGCCCTCGATGGTGAGGGTGTCGGTACCGGCGCCGCTGATCTTGCCGCCGAGGCTGTTGATGCAGTTGGCCAGGTCCACCACCTCGGGCTCGCGGGCGGCGTTCTCGATGATGGTGGTGCCATCGGCCAGGGCCGCGGCCATCATCAGGTTCTCGGTGCCGGTGACGGTGACGGTATCCAGCTTGAGGTGGGCGCCCTTGAGGCGCTCACCGTGGGTGTCGGCCTTGATGAAGCCGTTCTCCACCCGGATGTCGGCACCCATGGCGCGCAAGCCTTCGATGTGCAGGTTGACCGGGCGCGAGCCGATGGCGCAGCCGCCGGGCAGGGCCACCTCGGCGCGACCGAAGTGGGCCAGCAGCGGCCCCAGCACCAGGATGGAGGCGCGCATGGTCTTAACCAGCTCGTAGGGAGCACAGAGGTCCTGGATGGTCTTGGCGTTGACCTCGATGTTGAGCTTTTCATCGATCACCAGGTCGACGCCCATCACCCCCAGCAACTCCATGGTGGTGGTGATGTCGTGCAGATGCGGGACGTTGCAGACGGTGACCGGCTCGTCGGCCAGCAGGGTGGCGGCGAGGATCGGCAGGGCCGCGTTCTTGGCCCCGGAGATACGGATCTCACCGTTGAGTACGGCACCGCCGCTGATGATCAACTTGTCCATCGACTACCTTAAATTAGGAAATATTGAGCTTGGCGGCCCGATCCCGCTCTTCGGGGGTCAGGGTCTTGATGTTGACCGCGTGCAGGGCGCCGCTGGTGATCTCGTCATTGATGATGGCGTAGATCTCGCGCTGCTTGTTGACCGGGGACATCCCGGCGAAGCGCTCGCCGACCACAACGATGTTGTAATGACCGCCATCCTCGGTGACCTGCACCTGGCAGTCGCTCAGGGCGTCGGCGATCTTCTTCTGAACCTCTTCAGGCTGCATGGCTACCCCGTTCTAAAGGCGCGTGAAACGAACCGCCAATCATACCCGTTAGGGAGCGGTGCGTCACCTCATCAGGCCAGCGGCAGCACCTCTTCCAGGTCGGAGGCGCGGGCGATGGCCAACAACTGTTCGGGCAGGTTGCGGTAGCGGATGGTGTAGCCGGAGCCGCGCCCCAGGCGCATCCACTCCAGCAGCAGCGCCAGGGCGGCGCTGTCAGCGCGCTCGACCCCGGCCAAATCCAGCTCCAGGTCGCCGCGGGTGAAGAGGCTGAGGCTCTGCTGACGCAGGCCGGAGACGTTGGCGAACAGCACCTCGCCGACGAGGCGGTAACGCCCCTCCCCCGCCGCCTCCAGGTGCGCCTTAGCCATGCTCACCGCCCTTCTCACGGTTCATCTGCTCCAGACGCTCGATCAGCGCATCCAGCCCCTGGGTGGCCACCTCGCCGCCGAAGCTGGTGCGGTAGTTGGCCACCAGGCTGACGCCGTCGACGCTGATGTCGTAGACCAGCCAGCGCCCCTGGTTGTCGTAGAGGCGATAGTGCAGCGGGATGGGCGGCGCGCCGCTCTGGCGGATCTCGCTCTTGATCAGTACCTTGGGCGCCTCGTCGGGGAGGCGCGCGGCGGGAAACTCCAGCTGCTGGTCGTTGTACTCCAGCAGGGCCACGGCGTAGGTGCGCACCAGCAGGGTACGGAAGGCGTCGGTGAAGCGCCCGCGCTGGGTCTCGTCGGCATCGCGCCAGTGCTTACCCAGCACCCACTGGGACATGCGCTCGAAGTCGAAGTGAGGCAACACCAGGTCCTCGACCAGGGTGTAGACGCCGCTGGGGTCGGCCTTGAGCTGCTCGTTCTCGGCACGCAGGCGTGCCAGCACCGCCTGGGTGGTCTCCATCACCAGGGTCTGAGCGGCGGCGGTCTCGGCGGCCTGAGCGGCGGGCACAGCGCCCAGCAGCAGGGCGAGGATCAGCGGGATGATGCGCGACATGGCTTACTCGTCCTTTTTCTCGGTCATGCTGAAGATCAACTGGCCGATGAGGTTCTCCAGCACCAGCGAGGACTGGGTCAGCTCGATCTCGGCGCCATCCTCCAGCATATCCATGTCGCCACCCGGCTCCAGGCCGACGTACTTCTCGCCGATGAGGCCGGAGGTGAGGATGCTGGCGGAGGTGTCCAGCGGCAGCTGGTCGAACTCCGGGTCGATGGCCATCTTGACCACCGCCTGGAAGGTGTTGGGGTCGAAGCCAATCTCGCTGACCCGGCCGACGCGCACCCCGGCCACGGTGACCGGCGAGCGCACCTTGAGGCCGCTGATGTTCTCGAAGCGGGCGCTGACGGTGTAACCGCCGGCGCCGCTCACCTCACTGATGTTGCTCACCTGCATCGCCAGCATGAACAGCGCGGCCAGACCGGCGGCGACGAAGATGCCGACCCAAATCTCGACGCTACGGGAATTCCACATCGTTTCAGTCTCCAAACATCAGCGCGGTGAGGACGAAATCCAGTCCCAGCACCGCCAGGGAAGTGTGTACCACCGTACGGGTGGTGGCCGAGCTCACCCCCTCGGAGGTGGGCACCGTGTCGTAGCCCTCGTAGATGGCGATCCAGGTCGCCACCACGCCGAAGACCACCGCCTTGATCAGGCCGTTGAGTACGTCATCGCTCCAGTCCACGCTGGCCTTCATCTGCGACCAGTAGGAGCCCTCGTCCACCCCCAGCAGGCCGACGCCGATGAAGTAGGCACCGAGGATGCCGACGGCGCTGAAGATGGTCGCCAGCACCGGCATGGAGAGGAAACCGGCGAGGAAGCGCGGCCCCAGCACCCGCTTGATCGGGTCCACCGCCATCATCTCCATGCCGGAGAGCTGCTCGGTGGCCTTCATCAGGCCGATCTCGGCGGTCAGCGCGGAACCGGCGCGCCCGGCGAACAGCAGCGCGGTGACCACCGGCCCCAGCTCGCGTACCAGGGTCAGGGCCACCACCGGTCC
>JBFFSW010000155.1:0-4557 GCA_041572195.1 Thiohalomonadaceae bacterium
AGCATGTGGCGCACCGCCTCGCGGTCGGGGTAGGCGTAGATGTAGGGCTCCACCTCCTCGCGCTCAAGGCCGTGGAACTCGCGGAACCACTCGATGACCGGGCTGAAGTCATCCCCGTGCAGGCCGCAGTAGAGCTCGGTGCGGTTGCAGGTGGAGAGGATCGCCGCCTCGTTGATGGCGCCCTGGGAGGTGAGCCCTTGCAGGGCCTCGGGCATCCGTTCCGGGCTGAAGGCGACGCGCTCGCGGATCTCCACCGGGGCGGTCTTGTGGTTGATGCCAAAGGCGAGCAGAGTCATGGGTCGGAACGGCGCCTATTTAAAGGGAGGCGGGAATTTTGCGGCACACGCACGGTCAGTTCAAGTCTGAAAGCTTAAGATGGTCAAGAAAACCGGTTATAGTCGCCAGATGATCCCACACCGATACCTCGTCATTCTGCTCAGCCTCAGCGCCCTGCTGCTCGGTGCCTGCGCCGCCGTGCCGGAGCGTGGGCAGGCGCAGCCAGCCGTCGAGCCCGCCGAACCCGCCGAGCCCAAGCTCGATTTCAGCAAGAGCGCCGCGATGCCGCCCGAGCGGGAGCTGAGCGGGTCGCTGCTGTTCGACCTGCTGGTGGCGGAGATGTCGGCGCAGCAGGGGGATATGGGACTGGCGGCGGTGAAGTACCAGCGGGTGGCGATGCTCAGCCGCGATGGCCGTCTGGCCCAGCGCGCCACCCAGCTGGCGGTCTACGCCCGCGACTTCGGTCTGGCCCTGCAGGCGGCCGAGCTGTGGGTGCGCCTGGAGCCCGCCAGCATCGAGGCCCAGCAGTCGCTGGCGGCGCTGCTGGTCGGCCACCAGCGTACCGCCGAGGCGGAGGCGCCGCTACGCGCCCTGATCGAGGTGCAGCCCTCGCAAGAGGGTTTCGAGCAGGTGGTGCAGGTGCTGGCCCGGGCCGAGGACAAGGCGCTGGCGCTGGCCATCATCGCCCGTCTGGGCGAGGCCTTCCCCGGCATCCCGGCGCGCATGGCCCACGCCCGTCTGGCGGCCCACCTGGGGGAGCTGGAGCGGGCCGAGGAGGCGCTGCGGGGGCTGCTGGCCGAGGACCCTGAGGCGGGTATCAAGTTGCAGGCGCTGTTGCTGCTGGCGCGGGTGCAGTTCGACCTCGAGCAGCCGGAGGCGGCGCTGAAGAGCATGGCGCTGGCGGTCAAGAGCGCCCCCGATGACGCCGACGCCCGTCGCCGCTACGCCCGCATGCTGATCGACTACGAGCGGCTGGCCGAGGCGCGCCGCCAGTTCAAGGCGTTGCTGCGCATCCAGGGCGACGAGCCGGAGGCGGAGACGCTCAAGGCGCTGGGGCTGCTGGCCGCCGAGGAGGGGGACCTGGATGAGGCCGAGGCCTATCTGAGCCGCTACGCCGCCATCGAGGGCTATGCCGACGACGCCTACTTCTCCCTGGGCACCGTCGAGGAGCGGCGCGAGAACTGGCAGGCGGCCATCGACTGGTACGCGCGGGTCGATGGCGAGCGCAACCGTATGAAGGCGCAGCTGCGCATCGTTCAGCTGCTGCGCGAGCACCGCGGCGGTGAGGCGGCGCTGGCGCACCTGCGCGCCACCTCCGCCCGCAATCCGGAGGAGGAGGTGCTGCTGGCGATGGGTGAGGCGGAGGTGCTGGAGGAGATGGAGCGCGCCGACGAGGCGATGCTGCGCCTCGACCTGGCCCTGGAGAGCATGCCGCGCAACATCGAACTGCTCTATACCCGCGCCATGCTCGGCGAGCGCATGGGCTATCTCAACGTGCTGGAGCGCGACCTGCGCGCCATCCTCGTCATCGAACCCGAAAACGCCGAGGCGCTCAACGCCCTGGGCTACACCCTGGCCGACCGCACCGAGCGTTACCAGGAGGCCCTGGGGCTGATCGAACAGGCGCTGGCGCTCAAGCCCGATGACGCCGCGGTGCTCGACTCCATGGGCTGGGTGCTCTACCGCCTCGGCCGTCTGGACGATGCGCTGAGGTATCTGCGCGAGGCGACCTCGCGGCTGGAGGATGGCGAGATCGCCGCCCACCTCGGCGAGGTGCTGTGGCAACTGGGTGAGCAGGATGAGGCTCGCCGGGTGTGGGAGGAGGCGCGCGGCTACCCCAGCGGCCAGGCGATCCTCCAAGAGACCATCGAACGCTTCCAGCCATGAGACGCCTTCTGCTGTTGATCCTGCCGCTGGCCCTGGCGGCCTGCGGCCCCACGCCGCGCCCCGATGTGGTCATTCCCGATCCCACCCTCGTCAACGGCCAGCGCGAGGCGGCCTGGCGCGAGCACCGCGCGCGTCTCGAACCGCTCAAGGACTGGCACCTGCACGGCCGCCTCGGCGTGCAGCGTGGCGGTGAGGGGTGGAGCGCCGGGGTGGAGTGGCGCCAGTTCGAGGGCGCCTATCGCATCCATCTCAGCGGCCCCATGGGCCAGGGGGGGATGCTGCTGGAGGGGGACGATGAGCGGGTGAGCTTCAGCGACGGCGAGGGCTATCGCAACGTCTCCCACGACCCGGAGGCGCTGCTGGAGCAAGAGCTGGGCTGGCGCATGCCGGTCAGCGCCCTGCGCTACTGGGTGCGCGGCCTGCCCGACCCGCGCGCGGCGGTGGGTCGCCGCCTGCTGGATGGCCAGGGGCGGCTGCTGGAGCTGGAGCAGTCCGGCTGGCGGGTGCTCTTCCCCCGCTATCGGGCGGTGGAGGGCCTGGAGCTGCCGACCAAGCTATTGCTCTTCCATGAGCAGGGTGAGGTGCGCCTGGTGGTGGGGCGTTGGGAGCTGAATTCATGAGCCCCCCCTCTTCCCTCTGGCCCGCCCCGGCCAAGCTGAATCTCTTCCTGCACATCACCGGCCGTCGTGAGGATGGCTATCACCTGCTGCAGAGCGTCTTCCAGTTTCTCGACTACGGCGACGAGATCGCCATCGAGGTGCGCGAGGACGGGGTGATCCGCCGCCTCAGCGAGCTGCCGGGGGTGCCCGAGGAGCAGGACCTGGTGATCCGCGCCGCCCGCCTGCTGCGGGAGCGCAGCGGCTGCGGGCTCGGCGCCGACATCCGTGTGCTGAAGCGCCTGCCCATGGGCGGCGGCCTGGGTGGCGGCTCATCGGACGCGGCTACCGTGCTGGTGGCGCTGAACCGCCTCTGGGGGCTGAATCTGGGCGAGGATGAACTGGCGGAGCTGGGTCTGAGTCTGGGGGCCGACGTGCCGGTCTTCGTTCGCGGTCGGGCCGCCTGGGCCGAGGGGGTGGGCGAGCACCTGTTGCCGGTGGAGCTGCCCGAGCCCTGGTTCCTGGTGATCGCCCCGGCGGTGACGGTGGCCACGGCGGCGGTTTTCAACGACCCGGAATTGACACGGGATTGCCCGCCCATCACAATACGCGACTTTCTCGAAGGCCGGGGCGGTAACGTCTGCGAAGCATTGGTGCGTAAGCGCCACCCGGAGGTCGACGAGGCGATGCAGTGGCTGGGGCGATACGCCGAGCCGAGGCTGACCGGAACCGGTGGCTGCCTGTTCGCCCGCTTCGACGACGAGGCCGCTGCCCGCGAAGTGCTCTCGCGGCTGCCCGATGGATGGCAAGGCTTTGTTGCACAAGGGAAAAATCGCTCTCCGCTGATGTCGAGGGTGGAAGCGTAAAACCAGTTTTATTGGGGCGTCGCCAAGCGGTAAGGCACCGGCTTTTGGTGCCGGCATTCCCAGGTTCGAATCCTGGCGCCCCAGCCATATACGTATCGGCCCTTAGCGGGGTCGCCTGTTCGCTCTCATCGTGAGGGATCCGCAGTGTCTGACATGATGGTGTTTGCGGGTAATGCCAACCCGCAATTGGCGCGCGACATTGCCGCCCATCTCAACCTGCCCATGGGTAAGGCGATCGTCGGTCGTTTTAGCGACGCCGAGATTATGGTTGAGATTATGGAGAACGTCCGCGGCAAGGATGTCTTCATCGTCCAGCCCACCTGCCAGCCCACCAACGAGACGTTGATGGAGCTGATGGTGATGGTCGATGCCCTGAGGCGCGCCTCGGCACGCCGTATCACCGCGGTGATGCCCTACTTCGGCTACGCCCGCCAGGACCGCCGCCCGCGTTCGGCGCGCGTGCCGATTACCGCCAAGGTGGTGGCCAACATGCTCACCGGCGTGGGCGTGAACCGGGTGCTGACGGTGGACCTGCACGCCGACCAGATTCAGGGCTTTTTCGATATCCCGGTGGATAACGTCTACGCCTCGCCGATCCTGCTCGGCGACATCTACCGGCGCAAGGACCCCAATCTGATGGTGGTCTCGCCGGACGTGGGCGGCGTGGTACGCGCCCGCGCCCTGGCCAAGCGCCTGGATGATGCCGACCTGGCGATCATCGACAAGCGTCGCCCCAAGGCCAACGTCGCCCAGGTGATGCACATCATCGGTGATGTCGAGGGTCGCAGCTGCGTGCTCATCGACGACCTGGTCGATACCGCCGGTACCCTGTGCCAGGCCGCCGCCGCCCTCAAGAAGCACGGCGCCGCGCGGGTCATGGCCTACATCACCCACCCGGTGCTCTCCGGTCCGGCGGTGAAGAACATCGAGGG
>JBFFSW010000156.1:0-4554 GCA_041572195.1 Thiohalomonadaceae bacterium
GCTGATGGCCGAGCAGCTCACCGACCCCGCCTTCATCCTCGGCGAGGGGGTGATGCGCGCGCTCAACTGGCGGGACTACTGGTGGGTCTACATCTTCGCCTTCGCCATCGGCTTCTCCACCACCGTGGCCGAGCCCTCGCTGATCGCCGTGGCGATCAAGGCCAACGAGGTCTCCGGTGGCGCCATCGGCGTCTGGGGGCTGCGTGCGGCGGTGGCCATCGGCGTGGCGGTGGGCATCTCGCTGGGCACCTATCGCATCGTCACCGGTACGCCGCTGCACTGGTTCATCATCGCCGGTTACATCGTGGTCATTATCCAGACCCTCTACGCGCCGCGGATGATCATCGCTCTAGCCTATGATTCCGGCGGCGTCACCACCTCGACGGTCACCGTGCCGCTGGTTACCGCCCTGGGGCTGGGGCTGGCCTCCACGGTGCCGGGACGCAGCCCGCTGCTGGATGGCTTCGGCCTGATCGCCTTCGCCAGCCTGTTCCCGATTATGTCGGTGATGGGCTATGCACAAATCAGTCAATGGAGAGCACGGCGTGAGCAGCGTCGTGAGGGGGAGTAGCATGCATTTCAAACTGATCATTACCCTCATCGAGGACGACAAGACCGACGCGGTGCTGGACGCCGCGCGCGATGCCGGAGCCACCGGCGCCACGGTGCTCAATCAGGCCCGCGGCGAGGGGGTGAAGAAGGCCAAGACCTTCTTCGGCCTGTCGCTGGAGACCCAGCGCGACATGCTGCTGTTCCTGGTGGAGGAGCACCTCAGTCGCAAGATCCTCGAGAAGATCGCCGAGGTGGGCGAGTTCGACGACAAGCCCGGCACCGGTATCGCCTTTCAGATCGACGTGGAGGACGCGGTCGGCGTCAGCCACCAGGTACAACAATTGACCGCCGTAGTGGAGGAGGAGATATGAGCGATCGCAAGGTGGTGCGTGTACGCGACGTGATGAAGACCAGTTTCGACATGGTCGACGGCATGACCACGGTCAAGGACGCGCTGGAGACCATGCAGCACGTCGATACCAAGAGCCTGATCATCGACAAGCGTCACGACGATGATGAGTACGGCATGCTGCTGATCTCCGATATCGCCCGCAAAGTGCTGGCGCTGGACAAGGCCCCGGAGCGGGTCAACGTCTACGAGGTGATGGCCAAGCCGGTGGTCAGCGTCAACCCGGAGATGGACATCCGTTACTGCGCGCGGCTGTTCGACCGCTTTGGCCTCTCCCGCTGCCCGGTGGTCGAGGGCGGCAAGATCATCGGCATCGTCTCCTTCACCGACATGGTGCTGCGCGGCTTCTGTGATCGCTCGGAGTAGGCGCCGTGGCCCTGCGCTCACTTAACGAGTTCGACTTTTATCACACCCTGGCGGAGCAGGAGCGGGCGTTGGTGATGGTCAGCGGCGAGGGCTGCGCCTCCTGCCGTCACTGGAAGGTGCTGCTCGGCCAGTACCACGAGGCCCACCCGGGGCTGGCGCTGTTCGAGGTGGACGCCGGACATAGCCAGGCGCTGGTCAACGAGTTCGAGGTGTTCCACCTGCCCAGCCTCTTTCTCTTCAAGGGTGGGGAGTTTCACCGCCGCCTGGAGTGCGAGGCGCGCCTGCCGCTGCTGGAGGCGGCCATCGACGAGGGGTTCGCCCTGCCCGCCGAGGAGGCCCCTTGAGGGTCATCGACGGCTGGCTGGACGCGGCCCGTCGCGCCCCATCCCCCCACTTCAACGCACGCCCAGCCGATGAGATCGACCTGCTGGTGCTGCACGCCATCAGCCTGCCGCGCTGCGAGTTCGGCGGGCCGTGGATCGAGCGGCTCTTTGTCGGCGAACTGACGGGCGATGAACACCCCGACTTCGCCGAGCTGCGCGGCCTGGAGGTCTCCTCCCACCTGTTGATCCGCCGAGACGGTGAGATCATCCAGTTCGTCCCCTTCGATGGTCGCGCCTGGCACGCCGGGGTGTCGAGTTTCGAGGGGCGCGAGGGGTGTAACGACTTCTCCATTGGCATCGAGCTGGAGGGGTGCGACGAGCTCCCCTTCGAGCCCGCTCAGTACGCCGTACTGGCGGAGGTCAGCAGTGCCATCCGCGAGGCCTACCCCGCCATCACCCCGAGGCGCATCGCCGCCCACTCCGAGATCGCCCCAGGGCGAAAAACCGACCCCGGCCCCCACTTCGACTGGGGGCGCTACTATCAGACGATGGGGCTTGGCGCGCGCCCACCCTTGCAAGACGCGGGCTGAACGCAGACACTTAGCCCCTATGGCCCTGCTCAGCATCCTTCTCAGCCTCTTCGTCGAGCGATTCCTCGGATCGCTGGAGGAGTTGCGCCGTTTCCACTGGTTCGAGGCCTACATCGCCTGGGCGCGCAGGGGCACCGACGCCGGGCTCCTGGCCGGTGTGCCCCAGCTGCTGCTGCTCTTCACCCCGCCGCTGCTGGCCGCCGCCGCCCTCGGCGCCTTCCTCGACGACACCCTGCTGCTGTTCGGCTTCGGCTACGCGGTGCTGGTGCTGCTCTACTGCTACGGCCCCTGCGACCTGGAGGCGGAGGTGGAGGCCTTCATCGACGCCTGCCGCCGCGGTGACAAGGAGTCGGCCGACTGGTACGCGGCCGCCCTGCTCGACGGCCGGGTGCCGGAGGAGGGTAAGCTGGCCGAGGCGGTGATGGGGGTGGTGCTGGAGCAGGCCAACGGGCGCATCTTCGGCGTCATCTTCTGGTTCCTGCTGCTCGGCCCCATGGGCGCCCTGCTGTTTCGTTTCGCCTCGCTGCAGGCAAACCAGGCGGGCGAAGAGAGTCATCCCTACGAGGCCGCGGTGCGCCGCCTCTACGCCATCCTCGCTTGGGCCCCGGCCCGCCTCTGCGCCCTGGGCTACGCCTTCAGCGGCAGCTGGTCCTCCGCCAATGCCGCCTGGCGCGAGGGCGAGAGGGGGCTGGGGGATTCCGAGGCTCTGCTGCGCCGGGTCGGCCTCGGCGCCCTGGAGTACACCAGCGGCGAGGCCTCGGAGCAGGACGGTGAGTCCATCGAGGAGACCCTGAGCCTGGTGCGCCGCACCGCCCTCATCTGGCTCGGCGCGCTGGCGCTGATGACCCTCATCGGCTGGGCGGGCTGAGCCCCCATCCGCTACAATCCCCGTTTTCCCATTTTCGGATAAACCCATGCGAGAGCTGATTCTGGGCGGCGCCCGCTCGGGCAAGAGCGCGCTGGCCGAATGCCGGGCCGCCGAGGCGGGTCTGGAGGTGGTCTATATCGCCACCGCCGAGGCGGGCGATGGTGAGATGGCCGCGCGCATCCAGCGTCACCGTAGCGACCGCCCCGATGACTGGCGCACCGTTGAGGAGCCGCTGGCCCTGGCCGCGGTGCTGAGGGCCGAGGCGGGCGAGGGGCGTCTGCTGCTGGTGGATTGCCTCACCCTCTGGCTGAGCAACCTGCTGGCGGCGGGCGATGAGCGCTTCGAGGCCGAGCGGGCGGCGCTGCTGGAGGCGCTGCCTGGCCTGCCGGGCCACATCATCATGGTCAGCAACGAGGTGGGGCTGGGAATCGTCCCCATGGGTGAACTGTCACGCCGCTTCGTCGATGAGGCGGGGCGTCTGCACCAGGCACTGGCACCGCTGTGCGAGGCGGTCACCTTCGTCGCCGCCGGGTTGCCGCTGAAACTGAAAGGTTAACGATGAACAACGATTGGTTGAATGGGGCGGTCAAGCCGCTGAACGCCGAGGCCCGCGAGGCGGCCCTGGCCCGCCAGGGGCAGCTGACCAAGCCGCCCGGCTCGCTGGGCCGCCTGGAGGCGCTGGCGGTGCGCCTGGCCGCCCAGCAGGGGGCCGAGCGTCCCGAGCTGGATAACGCCGCGATCACCGTCTTCGCCGCCGACCACGGCATCGCCGCCGAGGGGGTCTCCGCCTTTCCTCAGGAGGTGACCGGGGCGATGATCGCCAACTTCGCCCACGGCGGCGCCGCCATCAGCGTGATGGCCAAGGAGCTGAACGCCCGCCTGGAGGTGGTGGACGTGGGCGCGGTCAACGACCCCGGCCCGCTGCCGGGCGTGGTCTCCGCCCGCCAGGGTGAGGGCACCGCCAACCTGGCCCAGGAGTCCGCCATGAGCGGGGCGCAGCTCTGCGGCGCCCTGGCCGCCGGGCGCGAGGCGCTGGAGCGGGCCGTGGCCGAGGGCGCGAAACTCTTCATCGGCGGCGAGATGGGCATCGCCAACACCTCCGCCGCCACCGCCCTGGCTTGCGCCCTGCTGGATAAGGCGGCGGTCGAGCTGGCCGGTCCCGGCACCGGCCTGGACGCCGAGGGCGTCAGCCACAAGGCCCATGTGATTGAGCGCGCCCTGGCCCTGCACCGCCCCGCCATCGACTCGCCGCTGGAGGCGCTGCGCCGCCTCGGCGGTTTCGAGATCGCCGCCCTGGCGGGGGCCTACATCGCCGCCGCCCAGCAGGGCGTGACGGTGCTGGTGGATGGCTTCATCGCCTCCAGCGCGGCGCTGGCCGGCCCCGGTACCGGCCTGGATGCCGATGGCGTGAGCCACAAGGCGCAGGTGATCGAGCGCGCCCTGGCC
>JBFFSW010000157.1:0-4520 GCA_041572195.1 Thiohalomonadaceae bacterium
CATCTCCCCGCTAGCCGATCGGCTGGGCTTTCGCACCGGGGTCACCATCCCCCTCATCGGTCGCTGGTTTATCGCCATTTTCACCGGAAAAATCTGCCACACCGATATCCGCCAGGCACCCTCACATCCCCAAGAGACACTGGCCGGGTGGGTCTTTCACTATCTTATCGGCGGCGGTGTGGTGGCCCTGCTGGCGCTGCCCCTCATCGGCGATACGATCCCCACCGACGCCGTGACCTGGATCGGTTTTGGCCTCATCACCAGCGTGCTGCCCTGGCTCATCCTCATGCCCGCCTTCGGCTGGGGGCTGTTCGGTCATCGCGGGCCGGAGGGCGCGCGGCCGCTTATCGCCAGCCCCCTCAATCACCTCGGCTACGGCCTGGGGATCTGGCTGGCGTTAATGGCACAATCGGCCCTATGAGCGCCCCCATCACCCTCCGCCCCGCCGAACCGGGGGACGACCCGGCCATCGCCACGCTGCCCGGCTCGGCGCGCGAGCTGTTCTTCGTTCAACCTGGTGGAAAGTATCCCTGGGACGTGAAACAGGTGGGGGTGCTGCGCGTACAACGCAGCGATCTGACGGTGCTACAGGAGGGAGATACGGTGGTGGGCTTCGCCGACATCTACGGCTTCACCCCACGGGATCACGCCTTCATCGGCAATCTGGTGATAGCGAGTACTCACCGCGGCAAGGGGCTGGGGCGTCGGCTCATCGCCCACATGCTCACCCTCATCTTCGAACGCTATCGCCTGCCGGAGGCGCGCATCTCGGTGTTCGAGGCCAACGAGCAGGCGCTCAGCCTCTATCGACGACTAGGTTTCGAGGAGTACGGGGAGGAGCAGCGAAAGGATGCGGACGGCGGTGAGTGGCGGCTGCTGCACCTGCGCAAGCGCCGCCTCATCTAGCCCTCTTCGTAGAAGGCCACCCCGTCACGCCCCTGCTGCTTGATGCGGTACATCGCCTCGTCGGCGTGCTTGAGCAGGGTATCGCCCTCCTCGCCGTGATCGGGGAAGAGAGCCACGCCGATACTGGCGCTGATGCGGCAGCTGATGCCGTCGATATCGAAGGGGCGACGCAGTTCAAGCAGCAGCCGCTCGGCCAGGGCGCGCAGATTGTCGATGGAGCGACCGTCACCGGCCAGCACCACGAACTCATCACCGCCGAGGCGGGCAACGGTGTCCTCCTCGCGCACCACCGCGCTAAGTCTGGCCGCCACCTCGCGCAGCACCGCATCCCCCGCCTCGTGGCCATACTCATCGTTAATCGGCTTGAAGCGGTCCAGGTCGATGAACATCAACGCGGCGCGACCGTCGCCGCGGCGGCAGTGGGCGAGGATCTGCCGCAGGCGATCCTCCATCAGGGTGCGGTTGGGCAGGCCGGTGAGGGCATCGTGGTGGGCGCGATGCTTCAGTTGCTGCTCCTCGCGCTTGCGCGCGGTGATGTCGGAGAAGATACCCACGTAGTTGAGCACCCCGCCGCGCTCGTCCTCCACCCGCCGCAGGCTCAGCCACTCATGATAGAGCCCGCCGTCCTTGCGCCGGTTGCTCACCTCTCCCTGCCAGCGCCCCTCGATCTCCAGCGAGCGCCAGATCCCCTCCAGCAACTTGGCATCGTGAAAACCGGCGCTGAGGTAGCGGGGGGTACGCCCGAGCACCTCCGCCTCGTCGTAACCGGTGATGCGGCTGAAGCCGTCGTTAACCGAGAGGATGCGACGTTCGGCGTCGGTGATGAAGACCCCGTCGGTGGTCGCCTCCACCACCAGCGCGTCCAGCGCCAACTGGCGATGCAGACGGCGGCGCTCGTACTGCATGCGCACCCGCAGCCAAACACCGAGCGCCGCCAGCCCCATCAGCAGCAGGCCGATGGCCAGCGGCAGGCCAAAGAGGTGCTGGTGCATCACCTGCTGCAACAGCACTGGGTCGATATCGGAGACCACCTTCCAACGGTAACTGCGCGGGTCGATGTGATAGTGGCCCTGGTGGTCGCCATCATCCTCCGCCTTGTAGCCCCCGGCCACCTCCAGCGGGTAGAGGGTGCGGAAACTGAAGAGGTGCTCACCACGCTCGAACTGGCCGCGGTCGCCGTCGCGGATCTCCGTCCAGGCCTCCGGATGGGCCTTCTCGTAGGTCCAGTCATGACCCAGGGAGAAGCCCCACTCACGGTCAGGGTCGCGCAGCGAGCGCAACCAATAGCCCTCGCCATTGAGCAGGGAGACGTGGCCGCGACTGGCGCCCAACATCTCCTCGAAGTGATCGAGCAGTCGTTCGGCCATATAGCTGATGACGAAGACACCGTGCTTGTTGCCCTCGGCGTCGAACAGCGGCATGGCGAAGCGGATCATGGGGATGGGCGGCTGCAGCACCTTGCCGCGCTCCATCTCCAGATCCATCGGCGAGATATAGAGCTCACCGGGCCCCAGGGCAATGGCCTCGCTGAAGTAGTAACGGTGGCTCTTGTCCTGCAGCTCGTGCTCCTCCAGCACCCGCAGACCACCGTGGTAGCGGTCCACCCGCAACCGCTCCTTGCCCTGGGTATCGATCAGGCGCAACACGCTGTACTGACGCTTCTGACGCAGGAAGGTAAGCCACTCCTCCAGCAGCTGTTCGCGGGCGGTATCGGATTGACTGAAGGCGAAGGTTTTAAGTTGGGTACTGCCCGTGAGCAGGTCGATATCAGGGAGGATGGTCTCCAGGTCGCGGGTGATGGAGCGGCTGGCCAGCTCCAGCTGCAGGCTCTCATTGGCGGCCAGCAGTTCGCGGAAGTGCTCATCCTCCTCCCAGAGGATGAAGGTGAACAGCAAGATCCCGAGCAGCAACAGGGGGAGGAAATAGAGCAAAAATAGCCGCCCCTGTGTCGCCCCCCCCGTCATCGTCACCCTGTTCTCGCCCATCGCGCCAATTACCCGACCATACCTACCCCTATATTACCAGAGTAGCAAACGGGCAGCCCCCTTCTAGAACTCGTAGACCAGCTCCCCGGTACTGCGGGTGTTAATGGTCTGGATCCCCTCCGGCACCTCGTTATCGTGCTGGAAGAGGAAGGTGAGCTTCATCGAAAAGCCACCGGCGACCTTCAGCTTCAGCTCACTGTAGGACTCGGTACGCACATCATCGTGGCTCACCTCGAAGGCCAGCTCCTCGGTGATTGAGGCGCTGGGGCTGAGGCGCCAGAACAGGGCGCCGGCGGTGCGCACGATACCCTCGTCATGGGTGATCTGGGTCAGGGTGTTCCTGGCGCGGTGAAGGCCGTAGGCCAGTTCCAGGTCGAAGCCCAGGTTGTCGCGCTCGACCAGGCGCCAGCCATGGCCGAAAAAGATCGAGGTCTCGTAGTCGTTGCCACTAAAGTAATCCACCTCATGACGGGCATCAGCGAGGTAGTAGCGGTCATGGGTGACGAAGTACTGGGTCTTGCCACGGATGATGTAAAAGTCCTCACCGATGACGCCGTTCTCCTCGCTGCGCTGGGCCTCGGCCTTGATCTGGTGCAGCCAGATAGAACCGATCTTCTTCAACAGAAAGGAGCCGCTGTAGTCACGGGTGTCGGTATCGCCGGTGTTCACATCCCAACCCATACCCACTGCCCCGTGCCAGCCAGGCTCGGCCCCCTCGGCCCGTTCACGCACGCCGATGACCAGACTGTCCTCGCCGCTGACGGTCATTCCCGGCTTATCCACGTCACCCACGCCATTGACATCGGCAACGGCCGACATAGGCGCGAAAAGCGAAGCACCCAGCACACACAACGACAGGGTTAATGAGCGAATAGGCATGTAGACGAATACTCCGGGCTCAAAAAGGGGTGGTTATCATCTCATGCCAACTCTTAGGCCTGGCTGAAAGCGCCGGCGGCCACTAACGCTTCAGGCGCGCGAAGGCGGCGGCCATGGCGTTGTTGGCCGGGGCCTTTTCGTTGCGAGGCTTACGGGCCTCGCGGCGCTCCCCCTTGTCGCCGCCCTTGCCGCCGCTCTCGCGGTGGTCGTCGGACATACGCATGGAGAGGCCGATGCGCTTGCGCGGGATATCCACCTCCATCACCTTCACCTTGACCACGTCGCCCGCCTTGACCACCTCGCGCGGGTCCTTGACGAACTTGTCGGCCAGGGCCGAGATATGCACCAGGCCATCCTGGTGCACGCCGATATCGACGAAGGCGCCGAAGTTGGTAACGTTGGTCACCACCCCCTCTAGGATCATCCCCGCCTCCAGGTCCTTGAGCTCCTCGACCCCCTCCTTGAACTCGGCGGTCTTGAACTCGGGGCGCGGGTCGCGGCCGGGCTTGTCCAGCTCGCTGATGATGTCGCGCACGGTGGGTTCGCCGAAGGTCTCATCGGTGAAGTCGTTGGCGGCCAGCGAGCCGAGGAAGCGGGAGTCGCCGATCAGCGCGCCGATGTCACGACCGCTCTTCTCCAGGATGCGCTCCACCACCGGGTAGGCCTCCGGGTGCACGGCGGAAGCGTCCAGCGGGTTGTCACCGTTCATGATGCGCAGGAAACCGGCGCACTGCTCGAAGGCCTTATCGC
>JBFFSW010000158.1:0-4515 GCA_041572195.1 Thiohalomonadaceae bacterium
AAGTGGGTGGTGGTCAACTACTGGGCCACCTGGTGCCCCCCCTGTCTGGAGGAGATACCGGAGCTGATCTTCTTCCACGAGAACCACAAGGAGAGCGACGCGGTGGTGCTGGGTGTGGATGTGGAGGAGATTGCGCCGCGCAGCCTGCTCGCCTTCGTCGATGATCAGATGATCTCCTACCCGGTGCTGCCGATGGTCGATGGCACGCCGCTGGTCGGCGCTGTGCCGGGTCTGCCCACCACCTACCTCATCGACCCCGAGGGGCGGGTGGTGGCGCGACGCGTCGGCGGGGTCACCGCCGAGGCGATCGAGTCGGTGATGGCCAAGTTCGCCGTGGGGCGCAACTGATGCTGCGTGCCCTCGCCTTCACCCTGTTGCTCTTTACCGGCGTGGCCTCGGCCTCGGACCCCTATAGCGACTTCTTCCACGACAGCTTCGGCGACTACAGCGAGGAGCTGGCGAACGCTAGAGAGCAGGGCAAGAAGGGGGTGATGATCTTCTTCGAGATGGACGAGTGCCCCTTCTGCCACTGGATGAAGACCAACGTGCTCAACCGCGCCGAGGTGCAGGCTTACTACCGCGAGCACTTCCTGCTCTTCGCCCACGACATTGAGGGGGATGTGGAGATCGTCGATTTCCAGGGCAACGCCACCACCCAGAAGGATTACGCCAAGGAGGTGCACGAGGTGCAGGCCACCCCGGTGTTCCTCTTCTTCGACCTCGACGGCAAGCCCATCCACCGCTACACCGGCAAGACCCGCGACCCAGAGGAGTTCCTGTGGATGGGCGAGTTCGTCGCCGACGGTCACCACCTCGACACCAACTTCTCCAAATTCAAGAAGGCCAAACGCCGCGCGGCAAGGCAGCGATGATCCGAGCGCTCTCCCTGTTCGCCCTCTGTCTGAGTCTGCCCGCGCTCGCGGAGCGCTCCCCGCTGCCTGAGCCGTTGAGCCTGGAGGCGGCGCTGGCGGCGGTCGATGAGCCCCACCCCAGCCTGGGTCAGGTGGAGGCCCAGCGCCGCCTGTTGGAGGCCGAGCGCGAGGCGCTGGAGGCGGAGTACGGCCCCAGACTCTCGCTGGAGGGACGGCTGCGCTGGGTCGGTCCCAATGACCTGGCACCCTATCAGGATAGCGACGACCACCAGCTGGCCCTGCGCTACAGCCAGCAGCTTTACGACTTTGGCCGCGGCGCGGCACGGCGCGAGGCGCTGGGGGTGGAGCTGCAGGGGAGCCTGCGACGCCTGGAGGGGAGACGCCACCAGCGTCGTATCGAGATCATGCGCCGCTACTTCGATGTACTGCTGGCCGACATGGCCTTCGATGTGAGCAACGAGGCGATGGCGGTCTCCTTCATTGGCGTCGACCGGCTGCGCACCCGCGCCGAGCTGGGGCAGGTCGCCGAGGTCGATCTGATGGAGGCGGAGCTCGCCTACCAGCGCACGCGTCGTGAGTGGACCCAGGCGCAGAGCCGACAGCGCGCCGCGCGCGCGCGTCTGGCCCTGGCCCTGGACCGCCCCGGCGAGCTCTCCGCCGAACTGCTGCCACCGGAACTGCCGCAGCTGGAGCGTCAACGCCCCGATTACGAAGTGCTGCTGCAGGCGGCTCGCCGCGACAACCCCGAACTTCAGGCCCTGCGCGCCTCGGTGGAGGCGGCCCGGCGCCAGCTGCAGGCGGCCCGCCTTGGCAACCGCCCGCGCCTGCGTGGCGAGGTGGAGGCGCTGGGCTACTCCCACGACGAGCCGGGCTACGACCGCTGGCGTGCCGGGCTGGTGCTGGAGGTGCCGATCCATGACGGCACCAGCGGCGCCGCCGCCTCCCGTGCCCGCGCCGAACTCTACGCCGCCGAGACCGAGCTGGAGCTGGCTCGGCGCGATCTGGAGGCGCGCCTGCTGGAGCTGTGGCTGGAGCTGGAGGAGTTGCAGGTGGCCGCCGACGAGACCCTGGCCGGGGTGGATTACCGCGACCTCTATCTGGAGCGCAGTCGCGCCAACTACGAGATGCAGGTGAAGGCGGACCTGGGCGATGCCATGGTGCGCATCACCGAGGCGCAGCTGGAGCAGGCGCGCCGTGATTTTCGCGCCGCCCTGGCATGGGAGGAGATCGACGCCCTGCTGGGCGGGCCGCTGGAGGCTGGAGAGGAGAGATGATGATGAGACGATGGTTGCTGTTGCCGCTTCTCGCCCTGAGTGGCGCGGTCGGCGCCGCCGAGCTGGAGGCGCGCCTGGAGTGGTTGCCCGTCGCGGCCCTCACCACCCCGGTGGAGGGGCGGGTGGTGGAGGTGACCGCGTTTGAGGGTCAGGCGCTCAAGCGTGGTGAGCTGCTGCTGACGCTGGATGCGCGCCCCTTCCGTATCGAGCTGGCCCGGCGCAAGGCCGAGCTGGAGCGCTTCGAGGCCCGCTTCGGCGAGGCCGAGCGCGAGTGGGGGCGGGCCCAGGAGTTGTTCGATCGTGACCTCATCTCCGATCACGACCTGGAACTGGCGCGCATCGCCTTCGCCGAGACCGAGGCTGAGCGGGCCGTACTCAAGGCTGCCCTGGAGCAGGCCGAGCTGGCGCTGGAGTACAGCCGCCTCAAGGCCCCCTTCGACGGCTGGTTGCTCGAACGCCATATCGAGCCGGGCGAGCTGGTGGTCAACGGCGAGCGGGCGCAGCCGCTGCTGAGTGTGGTGCCACGTGGGCGGATGGCGGCGGTGGCCGCCGTCGATGCGGCTCAGGCCACCGTCCTCAAGGTCGGGGGTAATGTGGCGCTTCGCCATGGTGGTCGCCGCCTCGAGGGGCGCATCATCGCCCTGGGGCTGAGTCCGGAGGAGGGCGGTCGTTACCCTCTGGTGGTGGAGCTGGCCGTCGATGATGACGTGCGCCCCGGCGGCGCGGTGACCCTGCTGCTGCCCTAGCGATACCAGCGCCTTCTCAGCGCATCGAACACCTTGTTGGGATAACGCGCGCTGCCCGCCGAACCGTTGTAGCGGGCCAGGGCGCGGGTCATGTCCCCCCTCTCCTTGTCCAGGTAGTAGCGCAGGATGGTGCAGCCGAAGCGCAGGTTGGTGCGGGTGTGGAAGAGGTTGTCGCCGGGGCGGCCGATCTCCTCCAGCCAGAAGGGCATGATCTGCATCAGCCCGCGGGCACCGGCCTCGGAGATGGCGTAGCGATCAAAATTACTCTCCACCTGGATCACCGCCAGCACCAGCTCCGGCGGCAGCTCGACGCGGCTCGCCTCGTAGTGCACGTGCTTGAGCAACTGCAGTCGCTCGTGGTCATTCTCCATCCGTTTCTTCAACCGCGTGGACATATCCAGCAGCCATACCTCCGCCTCGAAGCGGTCGGCGAAGCTGTCGCTCTCGCCAGCAGCCTGCTTGAGCAGACCACGCAGCTCGGCATCGGGGCGCTCCTGGATCGCCATCACTGGCGTGCTGAGTAACAGAAGGGTGAGGAAAATGACTCGCATGCCCGTATTATAGGCCGATGGCTAAGAATCTTGTCACACCCTACCTGCCCGCCCTGGGACTGGCCGCGCTGGCCCTGCTGACGGCGCTCTGGGGCTTCGGCGCAGAGCAGCCGCTGGCCTTTCGGCGCGAGGCGATTGCGGCGGGGGAGTGGTGGCGGCTTGTCAGCGGCCAGTGGGTGCACCTGGGGTGGAGCCACCTGGGGCTGAATCTGGCCTCGCTGGCGCTCTGCTGGACGCTGTTCGGGCGGTTGTTGGGGGCGGGCCAGTGGCTGGCGCTGATGGTATTCGCCCAGCTGGTGGTCGGCCTGGGGCTGTGGTGGGGCGAGCCGCAACTGCAGTGGTACGTGGGGCTGTCGGGGATGTTGCACGCCCCCTACATCGTCGGCGCGGCGGCGGGCTGGCGGGTGCGACGGCTGGAGTCGCTACTGCTGCTGTTGATCCTAGCCGCCAAGCTGGCCTGGGAGTTCATGGCCGGTCCCACCCCGGGCTCCGCCGAGGCGGCGGGTGGCCCGGTGGTGGTGGCCGCCCACCTCTACGGCGCGCTGGCGGGGGTGTTGGTGGTGGCGGTGGCCTGGCTGAGGAAGTCCATCAGCCCGTCCAGGGCCACGTCCTGATTGTCGCTGTCGCGGCGACCCTTGTACTCGATGGTGCCAGCGTCCAGGCCGCGCTCACCCACCACCAGGCGGTGGGGGATGCCCATTAGCTCCATGTCGGCGAACATCACCCCGGGGCGCTCGCCGCGGTCATCCAGCAGCACCTCGTAACCGGCGGCGCTGAGATCGGTGTAAAGCTGCTCCACCGCCTCGCGCACCCGCTGTGACTTGTTGAGGTTCATCGGCAGCAGGGCGATCTGGAAGGGGGCGATGGCCTCGGGCCAGATGATCCCCTTGTCGTCGTGGTTCTGCTCGATGGCGGCGGCGACCACGCGCGAGACGCCGATGCCGTAGCAGCCCATGGTCATGGTGGCGGCCTTGCCGCTCTCATCCAGCACCGTGGCCTTCATCGCCTCGCTGTACTTCTTGCCCAGCTGGAAGATGTGGCCCACCTCGATACCGCGCTTGATGGTGAGGGT
>JBFFSW010000159.1:0-4512 GCA_041572195.1 Thiohalomonadaceae bacterium
AAGGAGTTCGTCTACCTGCGCCGTCACCTCTCCCCGGCTCAGGCCGAGCGCATCGCCGAGCTGGAGATCCCCGGCGTCGCCCTGCAGCGCGAGTACCGCCGCTACTACCCCACCGGCGAGGTGAGCGCCCACCTGCTCGGCTACACCGACATCGACGACGTGGGTCAGGAGGGGCTGGAGCTGATGCTGCAAGAGCAGCTGCGCGGCGCCCCCGGCGCCAAGCGGGTGATCAAGGACCGCCTCGGCCGCGTGGTGAAGAACGTCGAGGCGATTCGCAGCGCCCGCCCGGGTCAGGACCTGCGCCTGAGCATCGACCGTCGCCTGCAGTACCTGGCCTACCGTGAGCTGAAGGCGGCGGTGCAGCGCCACCACGCCGAGGCGGGCAGCGCGGTGGTGCTGGACGCCCTCACCGGCGAGGTGCTGGCGATGGTCAACCAGCCCGCCTTCAACCCCAACAAGCGCGATGAGCGCGGCGCCCAGCGCAACCGCGCGGTCACCGACCTGTTCGAGCCCGGCTCCACCATCAAGCCCTTCACCGTGGCCGCGGCGCTGGAGAGCGGGCGCTTCACCCCCGAGAGCGTCATCGACACCTCCCCCGGCTACCTCAAACTGGCCGGTTTCACCATCCGTGACTTCCGCGACTACGGCGCCATCGACGTGGCGACCGTGATCGAGAAGTCCAGCAACGTCGGCGCCGGGCGCATCGCCCTGGCGCTGGAGTCGGAGCAGCTGTGGGAGCAGTTCAGCCGCGTTGGCTTCGGCTACGACAGCGCCAGCGGCTTCCCCGGCGAGAGCGCCGGTCTGCTCAAGGCCCATCAGGACTGGGGCCGGGTGGAGCAGGCCACCGTCTCCTACGGCTACGGCATGTCGGTCACCGCCCTGCAACTGGCCCAGGCCTACACCACCCTGGCCGGTGACGGCCGCCTGCGTCCGGTCAGCTTCCTGCGCCTGGATGAGGGCGAGGTACCCGCGGGCAACGAGGCGGTGTCGCCGCGCGTCGCCGCCCAGGTGCGCGAGATGATGGAGCGGGTGGTGGGCGACTCCGGCACCGCCAAACAGGCCCGCATCCCCGGCTACCGGGTGGCGGGCAAGACCGGCACCGTGCGCAAGGCGGTGGCGGGCGGCTATAGCGATGACGCCTACCTGTCGCTGTTCGTCGGCATGGCCCCGGCCAGCCGCCCGCGTCTGGTGATGGTCACCGTCATCGACGAGCCGCGGGCGGGCGAATACTACGGCGGCGCGGTAGCGGCGCCGGTCTTCAACCGGGTGATGGAGGGGGCGCTGCGGCTGCTCGACATCCCCCCGGACGACCTCGACAGCTTCACATCGACACCGGCCAGGGAGGCGCGGGCATGATGGCGCGGACGGGAGAACACCGACTTGACCGGCTGCTGGCCGGTTTCGCCGCGCCCGGCAGCGGCGCCGAGCTGGAGGTGACCGGCCTCAACCTCGACAGCCGCTCCCTGCATCAGGGCGACCTGTTCCTGGCGGTCAACGGTCACCATCAGCACGGTGCCCGCTACATCCAGCAGGCGCTCAAGCACGGCGCCGCCGCCATCGCCCTGGAGCCCGAGGGGCTGAAGGAGCTGCCCGAGGACATCCAGGTGCCGCTGATCGAGGTGCACCACCTGCACGAACACGTCGGCGAGATCGCCGCGCGCTTCTACGGCAACCCCTCCCAGGCGATGGCGGTGGTGGGCGTCACCGGCACCAACGGCAAGACCTCGGTGAGCCACTTCATCGCCCAGGCGCTGAACGACGAGAGCGCCCCCTGCGGCCTCATCGGCACCCTCGGCGGCGGCCTCTACGGCCGCCTGGAGGAGGGCGCTGGGCGCACCACCCCCGACCCGGTCTCGCTGCAGGCGATGATGGCGGCGCTGCGCGATCAGGGCGCCGCGCGGGTGGCGATGGAGGTCTCCTCCCACGGCCTGGACCAGGGCCGTATCGCCGGTACCGCGGTGGACGTGGCGGTGTTCACCAACCTCAGCCGTGACCACCTGGACTACCACGGCGACATGCAGAGCTACGCCGAGGCCAAGCGCCGCCTGTTTACCCGCGAGGGGCTGAAGGCGGCGGTGATCAACCGCGACGACGCGGTGGGCCGTGCCTGGCTGGAGAGTCTTGAGGGGCCGCGCCTTATCGACTACGGCCTGGAGGAGTCCCACGGCCGCCCGGCGCTCTTCGCCCACGACATCGAACAGAACCCGCGGGGGATCGCCTTCTCCGTCAGCTCCCCCTGGGGCGAGGGCCGCGTCCAGAGCTCACTGCTGGGGCGCTTCAACGTCGCCAACCTGCTGGCCGCCCTGGGCGCGCTGCTGGCCCTGGAGATCCCCTTCGACGAGGCCATCGAGCGCATCCAGCGTATCGAGACCGTGGCCGGGCGCATGGAGCGTTTCGGTGGCGAGGCCGGGCCGCTGGTGGTGGTCGATTACGCCCACACCCCCGACGCCCTCAGGAGTGTGCTGGAGGCCCTGCGCGGCCACTGCGCCGAGCGGCTCTGGTGCGTCTTCGGCTGCGGCGGCGAGCGTGATCGCGGCAAGCGCGCCGAGATGGGCGCCATCGCCGAGGCCCTGGCCGACTACACCATCGTCACCAATGACAACCCGCGCAGCGAGGCGCCGCGCGACATTATCGCCGAGATCCTCGGCGGCATGCGCGGCGAGCACCACGTCTACGTCATCGAGGAGCGCCACGAGGCGATCCGACGCGCCGTCTCCCTCGCCCGCGCGGGGGATGTGGTGCTGGTGGCGGGCAAGGGCCACGAGCAGTACCAGGAGATCGGCGCCGAGAAGCTCCCCTTCAGCGACATCGACGAGGTGGGCGAGCTGCTCAAGCGGAGGGGCCATGACTGAGCGTCCCGCCATCCACGGTATCGAGTGCACCCTGGCGCGCGCCGCCGCGTGGCTGGGCTGCGACTTTGATGGGCCCGACCACCACTTCCAGGGCGTCTGCACCGACACCCGCGTGAGCATGCCCGGCGCCCTCTTCGTAGCCCTCAAGGGACCCAACCACGATGGTCACGATCACCTGCCCGAGGCGGCCAACCAGGGCGCGATGGCGGCGCTGGTGGAGCGCCGGGTGGCGGCCGAGCTGCCGCAGCTGGTGGTGAAGGACAGCCGCCTGGGTCTCGGTCACCTGGCCGCCGCCTGGCGTGAGGAGCTGGGCCTGCCGCTGGCCGCCATCACCGGCTCCAACGGCAAGACCACGGTAAAGGAGATGCTGGCCTCCATCCTCGCCCAGGTCGGCCCGACCCTGGCTACGCGCGGCAACCTGAACAATGACATCGGCGTGCCGCTGACCCTGCTGTCGCTGGAGCGCGGCCACCAGTACGGGGTGATCGAGATGGGCGCCAACCACCCGGGCGAGATTCAGTACCTGGTCGGGCTGACCCGCCCGCAGGTGGCCCTGGTCAACAACGCCGGTGGCGCCCACCTGGAGGGCTTCGGCTCACTCAAAGGGGTGGCTGAGGCCAAGGGCGAGATCTACGGCGGCCTGGCCGAGGACGGCGTGGCGGTGATCAACGCCGACGACCGCTTCGCCGACTACTGGCGCGGCCTGGCCGAAGGGCGCAGGCAGATCAGCTTCGGCATGGAGAGCGATGCCGACGTGAAGGGTCAGTGGAGCGAGGCGGGGCTGAAGGTCAGCTGTCCGCAGGGTGAGTTCAGCGTGCAGTTGAAGCTGGCCGGTCGCCACAACGGCATGAACGCCCTGGCCGCCACCGCCTGCGCCCTGGGTCTGGGGGTGGGGATTGATGCCATCGCCGCTGGCCTCGCCTCGGTGGAGCCGGTGGCCGGTCGCCTGCAAGAGGTGGCTACGGGCCTGATCAACGATTGCTATAACGCCAACCCGGCCTCGCTGGCGGCCGCTCTTGATGTTCTGGCCGCACGCCCTGGCCGTCGCGTACTGGTGCTGGGTGACATGGGCGAGCTGGGCGCCGACAGCGCCGCTCAGCACCGCGAGTGCGGCGCGGCCACCGCCGAGGCGGGCATCGACGCCCTCTACGCCCTCGGCGAGCTGAGCCGTGAGGCGGTGGCGGGCTTCGGCGAGGGGGCGCGTCACTTCGACACCGTCGAGGCGCTGGTCGCCGCGCTGAAGCCTGAGTTGAGCGCGGGCAGCACCCTGCTGTTCAAGGCCTCGCGCTCGATGCGCCTGGAGCGGGTCATCGAACAATTAAAAGAACAAGAGAAGGAAGGGGCGTAAATGCTGTTATATCTGGCCGACTGGTTGAGCTCACTGCACAGCGGATTCAACGTGGTGCAGTACCTGACCCTGCGTGCGATCTTCAGCGTGCTGACCGCGCTGCTGTTCTCGCTGCTGCTCGGTCCGCTCTTCATCCGTCGTCTCAGCTCCCGCCAGATCGGCCAGTTCGTGCGTGATGATGGCCCGCAGTCCCACCTCTCCAAGGCGGGTACCCCGACCATGGGCGGGGTGCTGATCCTCGCCGCCATCACCGTCAGCACCCTGCTCTGGGCCGACCTGGGGAACCGCTACATCTGGGTGGTGTTGATGACC
>JBFFSW010000160.1:0-4512 GCA_041572195.1 Thiohalomonadaceae bacterium
CTCGATAACGAGATGCGGGCCTTTTTGTGATGGTGCCGACGGCCGGAGTCGAACCGGCACGGCTTGCGCCACTACCCCCTCAAGATAGCGTGTCTACCAATTTCACCACGTCGGCGGGAACTTTTCGCCGGGCCCCTACGAACCCGGCGCGCGATTGTAACCTACTGTGCCACCCCTTCGCTACCCTCAGGTGCACTCGGCATGTCGGCGGCGGCGGGAGCCTCCACGGGCGCGGCGGGAACGTCGTCCGCGACGCTCGCCTCGACCGGGGCGGACATCACCGAATCGCTACGGGTCTCACCAGCGCCGCGGCCGGAGAGGGCCGCCAGCGAGATGCTGGTGAAGAAGAAGACGGCGGCCAGGATGGCGGTGCCACGGGTCATGAAATTCCCCGAGCCCTGGCTTCCGAAGACGGTGGAGGAGGCGCCGGCGCCAAAGGCGGCGCCCATGTCGGCGCCCTTGCCCTGTTGCAGCAGCACCAAGCCGACGATACCGGCGGCGGCCAGTACGTGGACGATCAGCAGTACGGTTTCCATCTTAACTCTTTAACCTCAGGCGCACGCGGCGCGGGCAATGGTGAGGAAGTCCTCGGATTTCAGCGAGGCGCCGCCGATGAGGCCACCGTCGATGTCCCCCTGGGCCAGCAGCTCGGCGGCGTTGGCGGCGTTCATGCTACCGCCGTAGAGGATGCGGCACTTGGCGGCGACATCGGCGCTGGACTCGGCCAGGCGCTTGCGGATGAAGGCGTGAACCTCCTGCGCCTGCTCGGGGCTGGCGGTCTTGCCGGTGCCGATGGCCCACACCGGCTCGTAGGCGATGACGCCATCGACGAAGGCGTCGATACCGGCGGCGGCGATGACCGCGTCCAGCTGGCGGGCGACCACCTCTTCGGTGATACCGGACTCACGCTCTTCCAGGGTCTCACCGACGCAGAGGATGGGGGTCACGCCGCCGTTGGCGGAGGTGACGAACTTGGCGGCCACCGCCTCGTCGGTCTCCCCGTGGTAGGTGCGACGCTCGGAGTGACCGACGATGGCGAAGGCGCAGTTGAACTCCTTGAGCATGGAGACGGCGATCTCACCGGTGTAGGCGCCGCTCTCGTACTGGGAGACATCCTCGGCGCCCCAGAGCACGGCGCTGCCGTCAAGCTGCTCGGCGACGGCGGGCAGGTAGATGGCGGGGGCGCAGACGGCCACGTCGGCGTTGTTCACATCACCCATACCGGCCTTCACACCATCCAGCAATTCCTTGATGCTGGAAAGGGAGCCATTCATCTTCCAGTTACCGGCCACCAGCTTGCGTCGCATGGTCGTATTTCCTCGTTCGATCATCGTCAAAAACAGCGCGCAAGCTTACCGCCTGCGCGCCTTAAGGTCAATTCGGAAAGGGGATTTCAGGCGGCCATCGCCGCGCTCACCTCGGCGGCCAGACGCTCGGCCAGGCGACTCACCTCATCGGCCTCCTCGCCCTCCACCATCACCCGCACCAGCGGCTCGGTGCCGGAGGGGCGCAGCAGCACCCGACCACGCTCGCCCAGCTCCGACTCCACCGCCGCCACCGCGCCCTGTACGCGGCTTGAGGCCATGGCATCGAAACCGCCTTCGAGACGCACGTTGATAAGCGTCTGCGGGAACTTGCGCATACCGCGCTTGAGTTCGGCCAGCGGGCGCCCGCTGCCGACCATCGCCGCCAGCACCTGCAGGGCGGAGATAATGCCGTCGCCGGTGGAGGTCCTGTCCAGGCAGAGGATGTGGCCGGAGGACTCGCCGCCGAGTTGCCAGCCCAGGGCGTTGAGCCGCTCCAGCACGTAGCGGTCACCCACCTTGGCGCGCTCGAAACCGATCCCCCGCTCGCGCAGGGCCAGCTCCAACCCCAGGTTGCTCATCAGCGTACCCACCACCCCGGCCAGCGGCGCGCGGGCGTGGGCGGCCATGGCCATGACGAAGAGCAGCTCATCGCCGTCCACCACCTCGCCGTCGGCGTCCACCATGATCAGGCGGTCGCCGTCGCCGTCGAGGGCGACACCGGCGTGGCAGCCATGTTCACGCACCGCCGCGCACAGCGCCTCGGGGTGGGTGGAGCCACACTCGACGTTGATGTTGAGGCCGTCCGGCTCGGCCCCCAGCACCACCACCTCGGCGCCCAGCTCGCGCAGGACGTTGGGGGCGATGTGGTAGGTGGCGCCGTTGGCGCAGTCCACCGCCAGCTTCAGCCCGGAGAGGTCCATGCCGAAGGGGAAGGCGCTCTTGCAGAATTCGATGTAACGGCCGGGGGCGTCGGTGATACGTCGGGCACGCCCCAGGCGGGCCGACTCCACCAGCTCCATCGGCTTGGAGAGCTCCGCCTCGATCGCCTCCTCCACCCCGTCGGGCAGCTTGCTGCCGTCGGCGGAGAAGAACTTGATGCCGTTGTCGTGAAAGGGGTTGTGCGAGGCGGAGATGACAATGCCCGCGTCGGCGTTGAGGGTGCGGGTGAGGTAGGCGATGGCAGGGGTCGGCATCGGTCCCAGCAGCAGGATATCCAGACCGGCGGCGGAGAGCCCCGCCTCCAGGGCCGACTCGAACATATAGCCGGAGATACGGGTGTCCTTACCGATGACAACCTTGCCGCCATGGCTGTTGCCGAGCACCCGGCCCGCGGCCCAGCCCAGCTTGAGGACGAATTCAGGGGTAATGGGGGTCTGGCCTACACGACCGCGAATGCCGTCGGTACCGAAATACTGTCGCGCCACGCGCTCCTCCTCGTTGCGAACTCCGCCGCCTAACTTAACTTTCGCGACATTGTACCCGTTTACGCCGCCGAGACCACCGCCGACCACACCCGCAGCGCATCCGCGGTGGGCTTCACATCGTGCACCCGCAGGATGCGCGCCCCAGCCTGGGCGGCCAGCAGCGCGGCGGCGACGCTGCCATGCAGACGCTCATCCACCGGCGCGCCATCCAGGATCAGGCCAATCATCGACTTGCGCGAAATGCCCACCAGCAGCGGCGCACCATCCAGCTCGGCCAGATGCTTGAGCAGGCTCAGGTTGTGCTCCAGGGACTTGCCGAAGCCAAAGCCGGGATCGAGCAGCACCTGCTCACGGGCAATCCCCGCCGCCTCGCAGGCGGCCAGACGCTCGGCGAGAAAACCCTTCACCTCAGCCACCACATCCTCATACTGGGGATTGGCCTGCATGCCGCGCGGCTCACCCTGCATGTGCATGAGGCACACCGGCAAACCCGTAGCAGCGGCGGCCTGTAAGGCCCCCTCACGACGCAGGGCATAGACATCATTGATCAGCCCCGCCCCCGCTGCCGCCGCCGCGCGCATCACCCCGGCCTTGGAGGTATCCACGGAAATGGGCACCGACAGCTCAGGCGCCAGCGCCTCGATCACCGGGATCACCCTGGCCAGCTCATCATCCAACGACACCTCGGCGGCGCCGGGACGGGTGGACTCACCACCGATATCGATGATCGCTGCCCCCTCCTCCACCATGCGCAAGGCCTGGGCGATCGCCTCATCCGCTTTGATGAAGCGACCGCCGTCGGAGAAGGAGTCGGGGGTGACGTTGAGGATGCCCATGACCTGCGGGTGGGTGAGGTCTAGGGGTTTGGTGGCGCAGTCGATAATCATGCGGGGAATTATATCGCAGCCAAAACAAAAAAAGCCCCGCAAAGCGGGGCTTATCATTCTCCATCAGTGCTGCCCAGCGGGCCCACCAAGCGGGGCGTCGGGCTTGGACGCCTCCTCGCTCTTGGCGCCGCCCTCGCCCTCGCCGCCGCTCGGTTCGCTCCAGTCGGCGGGGGGGCGCGGCTCCTTGCCGTCCATGATGTCGTCGATCTGATTGGCGTCGATGGTCTCGTACTTGATGAGGGCATCGGCCATGGCGTGCAGCTTGTCCTTGTTGTCGATGAGGATGGTCTCGGCGCGCTCGTAGTTGCGGTCGATGAAGTGGCGGATCTCCTCGTCGATGATGTGCGCGGTGTTGTCGGAGACGTTCTTGTGCTGGGTCACCGAGCGGCCGAGGAACACCTCGCCCTCATCCTCGGCGTACATCAGCGGGCCGAGCTTCTCGGAGAGGCCCCACTGGGTGACCATGTTGCGGGCGATCTCGGTGGCGCGCTTGATGTCGTTGGAGGCGCCGGTGGTCACCGACTCGGGGCCGAAGATCAACGCCTCGGCGATGCGCCCGCCGAAGAGGCTGGAGATCTGGCTCTCCAGACGCTGCTTGGAGTAGCTGTAGCGGTCCTCGGTGGGCAGGTACATGGTCACGCCCAGGGCGCGGCCGCGGGGGATGATGGTGACCTTGTGCACCGGGTCGTGCTCGGGAACCATGCGACCGACGATGGCGTGGCCCGCCTCGTGGTAGGCGGTGAGTTTCTTCTCGTCGTCACTCATCACCATGGAGCGGCGCTCGGCGCCCATCATGATCTTGTCCTTGGCGCGCTCGAAATCGAGCATCTCCACCAGGCGCTTGTTGGCACGGGCGGCGAACAGGGCAGCCTCGTTGACCAGGTTGGCCAGGTC
>JBFFSW010000161.1:0-4455 GCA_041572195.1 Thiohalomonadaceae bacterium
CCGTCTGCGCTTCGTCGGCTCCGGCGGCGCGCCGCTCTCGGCCAGCATCGCCCGCACCTTCGTCGGTCTGGGCCTACCCATCTTCCAGGGCTACGGCATGACCGAGGCCTCGCCGGTGATCTGCGGCAACCGGGACCTCGATAACGACCCGCTGACCATCGGCCATCCGCTGGAGGGGGTGGAGATCCGACTGGGCGAGAACGACGAGCTGCTGACCCGCAGCGAATCGGTGATGCTGGGTTACTGGAACAATCACGCCGCCACCGCCGAGACCATCGACGCCGAGGGCTGGCTGCACACCGGCGACCAGGCCGCCATCGCCCCCAGTGGTCACGTGCGCATCACCGGGCGGATCAAGGACATCATCGTCCTCTCCAATGGCGAGAAGGTGCCGCCC
Organism: Thiohalomonadaceae bacterium; assembly: GCA_041572195.1. Classification (GTDB taxonomy): domain Bacteria; phylum Pseudomonadota; class Gammaproteobacteria; order Thiohalomonadales; family Thiohalomonadaceae; genus JBFFSW01. The sequence continues at coordinate 398 of JBFFSW010000161.1, forward strand.
GCCGACATGGAGCTGGCCATCGCCGCCGACCCGCTGTTCGAGCAGGTGATGGTGATCGGCGAGGGGCGACCCTATCTGGCGGCGCTGGCGGTGCTCAACGGCGAACTCTGGCCCGCCTTCGCCCAGCAGTGCGGGGTAGACCCACTGGCGCCCGAGTCGCCGGCCGACAAGCGGGTGGTGAAGGCCGCCCTGGCGCGCATAGCCAGCCAGCTACACGCCTTCCCCGGCTACGCCAAGGTGCGCCGCCTGGGTCTGACGCTGGAGCCCTGGAGCGTGGACAACGGCCTGCTCACCCCCACCCTCAAGGTGAAGCGGCCCAAGGTGCTGGAGCACTACAGGGGGCGTCTGGAGAGCTTATACGAATAGTTGGGGAACTTATCCGGAGCGGCCCGGCCTGAGTGGTTGTCTCCTTATTGAAAACGGGGGCCTCGGCCCCCGTTCTTTTTTTATCCCGCCTCGGGCTCCGGCTCTTCCTTACCGCGCTTCGGCCGGAACATCAATACCAGACCGACGATACCCAGCAACATCATCAAGGCGTTCGACCACGCCTCGCGCGGCTTGGCGTTCTCATCCAGGAAGATGGCGTTGTCCGGCACTTCGATGCCGTTGCCGGTAAACAGCTCGCGGCTCTCCGAGTCCAGCGAATCAAGGCCGACGCGGACGATGCCGTTATAGGCCTCCACGTCCTCATCCTCCAGGCAGAAGGTGTTCTCCTCCACGCAACCGCTTGGTACCGGGCTGCGTTCGATATAGAGCATCGGCGCCGAGCCCTTGCCCAGCATCAGCTCGAAGAGGTTGTCACGGGAGACCACCGGAAAGATCAGCGACTTCACCTTGCCGCTCTTCTGGTCGTACTCGTAGACCATGGTCCCCTCCAGCACCCCACCGCTAACCGAGATATAGCGGGCATCGCCAATACCGTCGCCCTCCACATCATCAATGCTGAAATGGGCCAGCTCACTGCCCGACATGTTCACCCGCAGGCCGTCGAAGCCACCCCAGATGAGCGCTCCGCACACCACCAACAAGATCAGTTTCATTCCCTTCCCCTCCCTGATTGAACATCAATATCGTTATTATCTTCGCCCTTATCTTCGCCCATCCATTATTGCCCACGCGGCCCCCGACTCCAAGCCGCAATCCCAACCGTTTTGCTGGGTTGCGGAACATCACCGATTTCTAATAACCTCTGACTCAGAAGGGAAAATAATTAATGGATTATCTCCGCCGCCCGGCGGACGCACGGTTCTATAAAAACATGTCGTCGATAAACGATGACACCCACCAGGAGACAACCGGCCATGAAATTGAAGTCCCTCATCCTCGCCACCGCCATGTTCGCCAGCGCCCCGCTGTTCGCCGCCGCCGCGGAGTACAGCATCGCCGACCTGCAGGACGCCGGAGGCACCGCCATGGTGCGCGTCAAGCAGGTGCTGGCCAACTGCAGCCGCGGTGAGCCCCATGTGCTGTTCAACGACGAGTCCGGCGCCCTGGTCAGCGTCGATGGCCTGCAGCACATCGACGACTTCCTCAACGCCAAGGACATTCCCTTCAAGACCAGCTACGAGAACCTGCACGTGGTGCTGGGCGAGACCGCCTTCCTGCTCAAGGCCAACGGCATCCCCGAGGAGGTCACCCTCAAGAGCGGCCTGCACGGCAACGTGGTGCAGATGACCGGCCAGGTGAAGGTCACCCGCAACTTCGTCGGCTCGGCCAGTGGCTGCCGGATTAAACGCCCCGAGTAAGCGTACTACCGATGAACGGGGCCCCAGCGGCCCCGTTTTTCATTTCCACATCGACCACTACGGGAGATGAGAGATGAAGCAACACCCCCTTTCCCCGAGCGCGGCCCTGTTACTCGCTCTGCTACTTTTCAGCCATCCGGCCTCAGCCGCCAACAGCGACCACCTCGACACCACCTACGACCTGCAGGAGACCGCCCTGGAGGCCGCCCACCGACACGTACCGATGCTAATCATGTTCTCCGCCGACTACTGCGGCTACTGCCGCAAGCTCGAGCGCAAGTTCATGCTGCGTCTGCAGGAGGATCCGGTGTACGGCCAGAAGGTGCTGATCCGCAAGGTGATGGTGGACAGCCCCATGCCGGTCACCGATTTCAACGGCGAGGATGTCATCGGCTTTGACATAGCCAGCCACTACGGGGTGGAGATCGCCCCCTCGCTGGTGTTTCTCTCCTGCGATGGTGAGCAGGTAGCCGACAAGCTGATCGGCGCGGGCACAGAGAAGAACTACTGGGAGAAGCTGATCGCCCGGGTCGACACCGCCCTGCAGCAGGTACGCTGCAAGCGCTGAGCACGGGCTAATCTCCTCTTAAGCGTCGCCGACGATAATGCACGGCGATGAAAAAGCTCGGGCTCAACCCGCGCACGGACGCCCACGCCAACGGCACGACGCCCTCCCCCATCACCCTCCCCAAACGCGGTGAACTGGACGACTGGGTCCGGCGTCTGCCGGTGGCCCACACTGGCGAGCTCAGCCGCACCCTGCACGAAAGCTTCAATCAGCTGCGCGACGCGACGATGGACAACGAGCTGCGCCTGGATACCCTCGAGGCCCTGCGCAGGCCGCTGGAGGGCTGCCAGTTCAACCTGCAACGCCACTATCGCAACCGCCCGTTGCCGGTTCCGGGCAAGGGGATGCGGGTCTTCCACCTCACCACCACCCTGCACTACAACATGGCCCAGGGCTATATGCGGGTACTGGACGAGGCCTCAGGACAGCGCTGGCTACTCGCCTCCAACCGCAGCCGCCAGCTGGCCCTCTGCGCCCAGCGCGCCTGGTTCCACATGGGCCGGGTTCTGGCCGACTACCGCCACTTCAACCTGCCCGCCCCCAGCGGGCTGTGGCGCCACATGTATCTGGTTCTGCGCAAGGCGCAGAGCCTCAATATCGAAACCCTGCGCCCCGAGAAGGGCTCAAGGCTAACAGCGCTGGATGAGTTCATCGCCCAGTTGCTGCTCAGCCAGTTCCCCGACCAGCAGCTCGGGGCCGAGGCGCTGGAGAGGCTGCGTGACCACAGCCTCCACTGGGCCGGCCTGACCCGCCTGCGCAAGGTCGCGATCGATGGGCCGGGGCTGCATATCCACGCCGACACCGATCGCCCCCCCAGCACCACGCCCCACCCAGGGGAGTCCAAGGCCCCCATGTTTCTCGACCTTACGCCTCTGCTCAAGCGGCTGGATAGGGAGACGAAGGATGAGACCCGTAGCCTGGCGATGCGCTGCCTGCGCAGCGACGCGCCGCGCGAGGAGCGCCTCGATGCCGAGGGGGAGCGCACGCTGGTCTACGGCCTCTCGGCCATCTTCCAGCGCCAGCTGCAGCGCTGCGACGAGCAGACCCGCCAACGCCTGTGCGACGACCGCCATCCGCTGGATAGCGATGAAATCGTCCTCCAGGAGGCCTGGCTGAGCAACGCCAACAACTGGGTGCCGGTCTACGGCAAGGCCCCACGTCACTGGAGCATACGTTTTCAGGACGAGGTGGAGGAGCACGGCGCGCAGCTGGTGAACGACAGCCCCGGTGGGGTCTGCCTCAGCCTGGCGCCGCCGAAAAAACCGCTGCTGCACACCGGCGGTCTGGTCGCCGTCGAACGACGCGATGCGGAGGAACGTTTGGGGGTGATCCGCTGGATCCGTCCCTGCGACCGGGAACTATTGATCGGTATCGAGTGGCTGGCCGACAAGATTCACCCGCTGCGGGTACGCATTGGCGATGAGGAAAACGGCCACCACCAACCGGCACTGCTCGCCTTCAACGGCACCCACGGCATCGTCATCACCGCGCGCCTGCCCGGCATCCGCGACAAGGCCCTATGGCTGGAGATCGAGGGCGAGCACCTCGCCATCGACACCCAAAGCTGCCACGCCGAAAGCCCGCACATCATCGCCTTCCACTCCCCCATCGCCGATGAGGTGATTGAAGCGATTGAAGAAGAGGTGGAGATGGAACTGGAGGGCGGACGGCTAAGATATGGCGGAGAGGGTGGGATTTGAACCCACGGATCCCGCGAGGGATCACTTGATTTCGAGTCAAGCCCG
>JBFFSW010000162.1:0-4455 GCA_041572195.1 Thiohalomonadaceae bacterium
CAGATGATGATCCACTCCAGAAGTGACGAGTGTTTGTGCTTCTGCTCATCGGCGAGCATGTCGAACATATCGTGAATCACGCGCAGCTTTTTATTCAGCACTTCGATACGCGGTGTGACATCGAGATATTTCGAGGTCATGGTGTAGAGCCCTTCCAGCTCCGGGTACTCCCAGAAAAACTCCGGGGTATCGAGCAGGGCATGGTGCAGGTGGATATCGCTCTCCACCAGAAATAGGCGCCCGCGCATTTGCGCGATCTCCTTACGCTTGAGCCGCGAATGACCGCTGCTGGCGATGTTGCGTGGGATGTGCGCCGTCTCCTCGATGGTCCGCTCGGCGTAGCGCTCCAGCTCTCCCAGTTTGACCGACTGGGCGAGGCCGTGGGATACCGCCAGACGCTCCATCATGAAATCGCCGGAGAGGTCGATGCGGTCGTTGTGAAAGCGCGGCTGTTCGGCCTCGGTTGAGTATTCGAACTGCTCGAGCAGCGGTGGCTCTATCTGCTCCGATGCGTAGGGGCGCAGCTCGGCCAGCAGACGCTGCTCCTGGTCATAATCCATGTCCCAGAAGACCGCCACACCAAAGGGGAAGATGAAGCAATCCCCACCGGCCTCCAGGTGTATGGTGTCGCGATAGAGGGTGGCCCCGCGGTCATCGCTAAGCTGACGGTGAAGCGCATCGAAATCGAAGCGCTTGGCTAACACACAGGCAATACAACGGGGCATGGTGGGTTCCTGAGCCTACTCCGGCTGCCGAATCACCCCGGTCACAATCCCCAGGATCTGCACCTCTTCATTCCTCAGAATGATGGGCTCCATCTCGGGGTTGGCCGGTTGCAGGCGGATGCCGTCGCGCTCGACGTAGAACTTCTTGAGGGTGACCTGTTCGCCGTTGATCATGGCGACCACGGACTGGCCGTTTTCGGCGGTTTCGCGCTTTTCGATGATAACGATGTCGCCGTCCTGGATGTTGTCGTCGATCATGGAGTGGCCGCGCACCTTGAGGGCGTAGGTGTTGCGGCGGACCATGTGCGAGGGGACGGCGACCGCCTGGTCATTCTCGTTGAGTTCGACCGGGCTACCGGCGCTGATCCAGCCCAGCAGGGGGATCTCGCTCATCTCGGCGCCGACCACCTCCAGGACCTCGGCCTCGGGGATCCAGAGCGGACGGTCCTTCTTCGGAATCAGGTAGCTGACGTTGGACATGGCACTCCCCCTGTTAATGCTTATTCTTTGGTTATCGGCCTAACTTACTCATCTAAAAGCGATTAAGCAATAGCGGCGGCCCCTATTCCCCACCCGGCACGCGTGCGATAATGCGCGCCATGAATCGTAATATCCTCAGCGTCTTCATCGCCTCGGGCCTGGTGCTGCTGGTCCTGCTGGTGCTCTGGATCAGCCGCCAGCCCGGCGCCCTGCCGCCGGAGGCGCTGGTGGGCAAGCTCTTCCCCGAGCCGCGCCCGGCGGGGGTGTTCACCCTGGTGGATCAGCACGGCGCCCGCTTCGACGCCGCGCGCCTCGATGGCCGCTGGAGCCTGATGTTCTTCGGCTACACCCACTGCCCCGACATCTGCCCCACGGCGCTGACCAATATGCGCCTGCTGCACGCCAAACTGAGCGAGGCCGAGCGCCTCGATACCCAGGTGGTATTCGTCTCGGTGGACCCCAAACGCGACACCCCCGAGCACCTGAAGGATTACATGGCCTACTTCAACGAGGCCTTCCTTGGCGTCAGCGGTGAGCGCGAGCAGATCGACGCCCTGGCGCGCCAGGCGGGGGCGGTCTACTTCTTCGACGGCGATACCGACGGCGACGAATACATCGTCAACCACAGCGCGCAGATCCTGCTGCTGGACCCGAAGGGGCGCTTCTACGCCCAGTTCCAGCCGCCGCACACCCCCGATGAGATGCTGGTGGACTACCGCCGCCTGCGCGACTTCTACTCCTAGTAAATCTGAATGAACGACACCCAGCCGGGCCCCGGCCTGATCGACTACCTCAAGGCCCTGCCCCAGTACCTGCTGCCGGGCCACCTCATCTCCCGCCTCACCCTGGCCTTCACGCGCATCCGCGCCCCCTGGCTGAAGGACCGCTTTGGCCGCTGGTTCGCCAGGCAGTTCAAGCTCAATCTGGATGAGGCGGTCATGAGTGAGGTGGAGCGCTACGAGCACTTCAACGCGCTGTTCACCCGCGCCCTCAAGCCCGACGCCCGCCCGCTGGATGGCGACGCAAAGGCGGTGGTGAGCCCGGTGGATGGCACCATCAGCCAGTTCGGTCCCATCGAGGAGGGACGCATCTTCCAGGCCAAGGGACGCGACTACTCGCTGCTGGAGCTGCTGGGCGGCTCCGAGGGGCGTGCCGCGCCCTTCGAGGGTGGGGAGTTCATCACCATCTACCTCTCCCCCAGCGACTACCACCGCATCCACATGCCGCTGGGCGGCAAGCTCACGGAGATGGTGCACGTGCCCGGTCGGCTGTTCTCGGTCAACCCGGCCACCACCCGCGTCATCCCGCGACTGTTCGCCCGCAACGAGCGGGTCGCCTCGCTCTTCGATACCGACAAGGGCCCGCTGGCGCTGGTGAAGGTGGGCGCGATTAACGTCGGCAGCATCGAGACCGTGTGGGCCGGTGAGGTGACCCCGCCCGCGGGTCGTGTGGTCAAGCGCTGGCAGTACGAGGGCGAACCGGCCCTGGCCAAGGGCGAGGAGATGGGCCGTTTCAACATGGGCTCCACCGTCATCCTGGTCTTCCCCAAGGGGATGCTGAGCTTCGACGAGTCGCTGGCGCCGGGGATGAAGCTGCGTATGGGGCAGCGGATCGCCACCCTGGATTGAAATTCCCCTGATTCGGGCCTATCTCTTAGTTAAGCCCACAACGCCTGTTGGAGGTGCGTCATGTCACCGGAACAGCAGCAAAAGATCTCCGAACAAGAGCGCCGTCTGGACTGCGGCACCTGTCACCAGGAAATACCTGAAACGGTGGCCGAAACCCCCGAGGGTGAGGAGTACATCGGCCACTACTGCGAGCCGACCTGCCTGGTTGATTGGGAAAAGCCCGCTAAAGAGTAACTAGGCCCGCTCGAAGGGAAAGCTCAGCACCCGGTCGATGGCGACCGGGGGCTGCTCCCCCTGTACCCCCGCCCAGGCCAGCATCAGCAGCCGGTCCATCCCCAGCGCGACCCCCGAGCAGTCGGGCAGCCCCGCCTCCAGGGCGGCGAGGAAATGCTCGTCCAGCGGCACCGGCCGCATACCCCGAGATTCACGTTCCCGATTCTCCGCCTCGAAGCGGCGGCGCTGCTCGGCGCTATCCGAGAGTTCGTGGAAGCCATTGGCCAGCTCCAGTCCCTCGCAGTAGAGCTCGAAACGCTCGGCGCTGCGCGGGTCATCGGGGTTGAGCCGCGCCAGCGCCGCCTGCGAGGCAGGATAGCCGTGCAGGAAGGTGAGTCGGCCGCGTCCCAGCCGCGGTTCGATGCGCTCGACCAGCAGCAGGTCCAGCCACTCATCGCGACTCTCCAGCGGCGGGGCGTTGATCCCCTGCTCCGCCGCGCGGGCAGCCAACTCATCGATGGTCGCCTCGAAGGGGTCCAGCCCCAGATAGCGCTGGAAGGCCCCGGCGTAACTCAGCACCTCCATCTCCCCCACCTCCCACGCTCCGCGCAGCAGATCGCGCACCAGCGCATCCACCTCGGCCATCAAGGCCTCGATACCGAAACCGGGGCGATACCACTCCAGCATCGTGAACTCGGGGTTGTGGCGGCTCCCCGCCTCGCCCTGGCGGAATACCTTGCAGAGCTGGTAGATGGGTCCGCTGCCGGCGGCCAGCAACCGCTTCATCGGGAACTCGGGTGAGGTGTGCAGATAGAGATCCAGGCCGTCGGCATGGCCGGGGCCGGTGTAACGGGAGGTGAGGCTCTGAAGCGCCGGGTCGGGGATGGCGGCGGCGGAGAGGATGGGGGTCTCCACCTCCAGCACCCCGCGCGCATCGAAGAATGCGCGCAGACGCCGATTGAGCTCGGCACGCAGGCGCACCGCCTCCAGGGAGGCGGCGGGACGCCAGCTGCTCATGGGCTCAGTCGCGGACGCGGGAGACGTACTCGCCGGAGCGGGTGTCCACGCGCAGCTGATCACCCTCTTCGATGAACAGCGGCACCTGCACCACCGCGCCGGTCTCCAGGGTGGCGGGTTTGGTGGCGCCGGTGGCGGTATCGCCGCGCACGCCCGGATCGGTCTGGGCCACGGTGAGGACCACGTGGTTGGGCGGGGTGATGCTGATGGGGCTGCCGTTCCAGAGGGTCACCACGCAGGTGTCCTGCTCCTTCAGCCACAGCTTCTCGTCACCCACGGCGGCGGCGTCGGCGGCCACCTGCTCGAAGGTGTCCGGCTGCATGAAGTGCCACTCCTCGCCATCGGTGTAGAGGAACTGCATGTCGGTGTCCATGACATCGGCGGCCTCCACC
>JBFFSW010000163.1:0-4428 GCA_041572195.1 Thiohalomonadaceae bacterium
ATGGGGTAGCCCCGGTAGGCGAGGATCCCCTTCTCTCCGTCGATGGTGGAAATTTTCGAGCGGGTGGCGGTGACGCCCTCCAGGCCCGGCATGTAGGCGCTCATTGACTTCGTCTCCACAACGGTCGGTTGCCGCGTTGATTAAGGGGGGCTAAGGATACCAGATGGGAACGAAAAAGGCCCCGACCGCGAACGGCCGGGGCCTCTTCGGCTCTCCCGGGAACTACGGGGAGAAGGAGGAGCCGCAGCCGCAGGTGGTGGTGGCGTTGGGATTGCGGATGACGAACTGTGCGCCCTCCAGGTCTTCCTTGTAGTCGATCTCGGCGCCGACCATGTACTGGAAGCTCATCGGGTCGATCAGCAGGGTCACGCCGCCGTTCTCCACCGCGGTGTCACCCTCGTTGATGCTCTCATCGAAGGTAAAACCGTACTGGAAGCCGGAGCAGCCGCCGCCGGTGACGAACACCCGCAGCTTCAGGTTGTCGTTACCCTCTTCCTCGATCAGCGTCTTCACCTTGGCGGCGGCGCTGTCGCTGAAGATCAACGGGCTCTCTTCTGCGCTCATGAATCTATCTCCAAACACTCGGTTACTGGGGGGGTAACCGAAGATTATGCATGTCCCAGCGAATTTATCAAGAATCCGCCTTGGCGGGGGCGGTACCGGTCGCGGAACTGATGGTGGTCTCCGCCAGCTTATCAGCGGGCTTCTCCGGGCTCTTTTCCGGCGTCTTGGCGGGGGCCTTGTCGGCGTTGTCGGTGCGGTGCACCAGGTTGCCGTTGACCTCGGCGCCGCGGGCCATCTCGATGATCTTGTAGTAGACGTTGCCGGTCACCCGCGCCTTGGCCGCCAGTTCGATGTGGTGGGCGGCGTAGACATCACCGTTGACCGCGCCGTTGAGCACCACGTTGGGCACCCGCACCTCGCCGACGATCTCGCCACGCTCGCTGAGGCTGAGCACCGAGCCGTCGTCGTCGGCCAGCACGTTACCCTTGACCCGGCCGTCGATGTGCAGACCGCCGGTGAAGTGCACGTCACCGCGGATCTCGGTGTTCTGGCCGATGAGGGTGTCGATCTTGGCGCCCTTGCTCTTGTTCCCCTTTCCAAACATAGCTCTCAGTTCTCCTCGGCCGGCCAGTCGTAGCTGTGCGTCAGCTCGTTATATAGTTTTCCCCGCGGGTCCACCACCACCACCAGGGTGGCGGGCTGGAAACCCTCGGGCAGTTGGATGTCCCCTTCCAGGGTCTGGAAATACCTGAAGCGGAAGGCGATGCTGTCGCCCTCCACGCCGAGCTCCTTGAGCCCCAGCTCCGCCTCCTCGCCATCGCGCCGCCCCTTAAGGGTGAGGCGCACCTTGCCGGAGACGTAGGCGTCGTTCTTCAGCACCTGGGTCAGCACCAGCTTGTAGTGCCAGCCACCGGCCACTCCCTCCCGCGGGGCGAGATCGAACTCCGCCAGGGTCAGGCCGCTGCGCCCATCCAGCGGCGAGACGATACCACGGAAGAAGGCCAGCTCCTCGCGCAACTGCAGCGACTCGGCCTGCAGATCGCCGACGCTGGTCTCCAGCCGCTTGTAGGCCTCCGACTCGATCTCGCGCGAGCGCCGCTCGATGGCCAGGTCGCCGCGCAGCCGCTCATTCTCCACCTCCAGCTCATCGATGCGGGTCAGCTGCTCGCCAACACGCCCGCCCAGGGCCTCGAAATCCAGCCCGGCGCGGTGGTGACCATAGGCATAGAGCCCCCACCCGGCGGCCAACAGCGCCAGCCCCGTCAGCGCCCAGGTAAGGCGCTGACGTAGCGGCGAGTGAGGTTTGACGACGAGCCGGTTCATGGCAGCAGCGCGATCTGCTCCAGGCCGGTCTGCTCAGGGAGGCCGAACATCACATTCATGTTCTGCACCGCCTGACCCGAGGCCCCCTTCACCAGGTTGTCGATCACCGAGAGGATCACCAGCGTATCGCCACCGCCCGGACGGTGGATGGCGATGCGGCAGTGGTTGGCCCCCTTCACCGAACGGGTCTCGGGGTGGGCACCGGCGGGCATCACATCGACGAAGTATTCATCCTTATAGCGCTCCTCGTAGAGCGCCTGCAGGTCACCCGCATCCCCCTTGAGGGTGGCGTAGAGGGTGGCGTGGATGCCGCGGATCATCGGCGTCAGGTGAGGCACGAAGGTCAATCCAATCCGATGCCCCGCCACCATGGAGAGCTTCTCGCTGATCTCCGGCTGGTGGCGGTGCCCCGCCACCGCGTAGGCCTTCATGCTCTCGCTGGCCTCGCACAGCAGGGTACCGACGGCGGCCTTACGCCCGGCGCCGCTCACCCCCGACTTGGTGTCGGCGATGAGGCGCGAGGTGTCGACCAGAGCGTTCTCGATCAGCGGCAGCAGGCCGAGCTGGGTGGCGGTGGGGTAGCAGCCAGGACAGGCGATGAGTTGGGCGTCCCTGATCTGCTCGCGGTTGAGCTCAGGCAGACCGTAGACCGCCTGCTCCACCAGGTCGGGGCGGGTATGGGCCATGCCGTACCACTGCTCCCAGACGGGGATCTCCTTGATGCGGAAGTCGGCCCCCAGGTCGATCACCCGCACGCCGCGCTCCAGCAGCTCACCGGCGCCGGCCATCGCCACCCCGTGGGGGGTGGCGTAGAAGACCACGTCGCATTCGGCCAGGCGCTCCACGTCCGGCACGCTGAAGGCGATATCCACATGCCCGCGCAGGTTGGGGAACATGTCGGCCACCGCCACCCCCTCCTCCGAGCGCGAGGTGATCACCTTCAGCTCCACCTGCGGGTGGGCGGCCAACAGCCGCAGCAGCTCCACGCCGGTGTATCCGGTACCGCCGACAATGCCAACCTTGATCATAGTCTTGCCTGGTTCTTCTTCATTTTCGGAAAGCGACCATGATACCGAGTTCATGGCGCAAAACTAAAGGGCCGCGTTCACATTCCGGCCGATCCCCGCCGCGGCTCTGGCATAATGGCGCCCCATGAGCGATGAGAACGACAGCTTCCGCCTGCGCGACCTCTTCACCACCGCCCACTGGCGCGCGCGCCTGGTCTTCTGGGGCGGCGCGGTGCTGGTGGGTCTGGCCTCCGCCCTGTTCGCCCTCGGCAGCGAGGAGGTGGACCGGCTCTTCCGGGAGCTGCGCGCCCTCTCCCCCTACTGGCCGCTGCTGGTGACCCCGGCGGGACTGGTGCTGATCGCCTGGCTCACCCGCCGCTTCTTTCCCGGCGCCCAGGGCAGCGGCATCCCCCAGGCCATCGCCGCGCTGCAGATCGACCCACAGGTGGGCCACCTGCGCCGCGCGGTGCTGTCGCTGCGCATCGCCTTCGGCAAGATCCTGCTCACCCTGCTGGGGCTACTGTGCGGCGCCTCCATCGGCCGCGAGGGGCCGACGGTGCACATCGGCGCCTCGATTATGTACGCGGCGGGGCAGTTCGCCCGCTTCCCGCGTCACTACCTGGACCACGGCCTGATCGTCGCCGGTGGCGCGGCGGGCATCGCCGCCGCCTTCAACACCCCGCTGGCGGGCATCGTCTTCGCCATCGAGGAGATGGCCCGCAGCTTCAACGAGAAGAGCAGCGGGGTGATGCTCACCTCGGTGATCATCGCCGGGCTCACCGCCATGGCCCTACTCGGCAACTACACCTACTTCGGCTCCACCGACGCCACCCTCACCCAACTGGGCGACTGGTGGCTGGTGCCCGCCTGCGGCGTGCTCGGCGGGGTGCTGGGCGGACTCTTCGCCCGCGCCCTGGTGGGCGGCGCCCGCCTCGTCGGTCCGCAACTCAAGGCCCACCCCTTCCTGATCCCCGCCCTCTGCGGCTTCGCCGTGGCCCTGGCCGGGCTGCTCTCCGGCGGCGCGGTGCACGGCACCGGCTACCCGGAGGCGCAGGCGGTGATCACCGGCAGCGGCGCGATCGGCGCCGAGTACCCCTTCCTGAAGATGTTCGCCACCCTCGCCTCCTACTTCAGCGGCATCCCCGGCGGCATCTTCGCCCCCTCGCTCTCCACCGGCGCGGGCCTCGGCGCGGTGTTCGGCCAGCTGCTGGACAGCCCCATCCTCCAGGTGGTGGTGATCCTCACCATGGTTAGCTACTTCACCGGCGTGGTGCAGACCCCCATCACCGCCTTCGTCATCGTCATGGAGATGACCGACAACCACGCCATGCTGCTGCCGCTGATGGCCTCCGCCTTCATCGCCTACGAGACCTCCAAGCTGGTCAACCGCGAGCCCATCTACCGCACCATGGCCCAGGTCTTCATCGACCAGATGCACGCCGCCCTGGGCGAGGAAGAGAAGAAGACCCCGGGCAAATAGGGCTACAATCAGCCCACGCCCCCATCATTGCAGAGAACCATGAAGATTAAAGACATCGCCATCGCCGCCTTCGCCCTCGCCCTCATCGCCAGCCTCGGCTGGCTCTGGTTCAGC
>JBFFSW010000164.1:0-4415 GCA_041572195.1 Thiohalomonadaceae bacterium
GCCAAACGGCTGCTGCCCGCGCCGCAGCTGCCGATGTCGCGTGCGGAGATGGATGAGCTGGGCTGGGACTCCTGTGACGTCATCCTGGTGACGGGCGATGCTTACGTCGATCACCCCAGCTTCGGCATGGCCCTCATCGGCCGCCTGCTGGAGGCGCAGGGCTTCCGTGTCGGCATCATCGCCCAGCCCGACTGGAACTCGGCCGAGCCCTTCCAGCGTCTGGGGGCGCCGAATCTCTTCTTCGGCGTCACCGCGGGCAACATGGACTCCATGGTCAACCGCTACACCTCCGATCGCAAGATCCGCTCCGATGACGCCTATTCACCGCAGGGGCAGGGCGGCACCCGCCCGGATCGCTCGGTGCTGGTCTATGCCCAGCGCTGCCGCGAGGCCTACAAGGGGGTGCCGGTGGTGATCGGCGGTATCGAGGCCAGCCTGCGCCGCATCGCCCACTATGACTACTGGTCCGACACCGTGCGTCGCTCGGTGCTGATGGACAGCAAGGCGGACCTGCTGCTCTACGGTAACGCTGAGCGCGCCATCGTCGAGCTGGCCCATCGGCTGGCCGCGGGGGAGGGGATAGAGAGCATTCGGGACCTGCGCGGCTCTGCCTTCATGCGCTCCAGCATCCCCGAGGGGTGGCTGGAACTGGACTCCAGCGAGCTGGATGAGCCGGGGCCGCTGGCCGAGCACCCCAACCCCTACGATGAGCGCGAGCCGGGTGTTCAGAAGATTCACTCCCTGCGAGAGCTCAGCCGCGAGCAGCGCCGTGAGGCGGAGGGGCATGTGGTGGTGCGCATGCCCTCGTATGAAGAGGTGAAGGCCGACCCTGTGCTCTATGCCCACGCCTCGCGGGTATTCCACCTGGAGACCAATCCCGGTAATGCCCGGCCACTGGTGCAGCGCCACGGCGCGCGCGAGGTGTGGCTCAATCCGCCGCCCATCCCGCTGACGACCAGGGAGCTGGATGGCATCTACGAGCTCCCCTATACCCGTCGTCCGCACCATCGCTACGGCGAGGCACGCATCCCCGCCTACGAGATGATTCGCTTCTCCATCAACATCATGCGCGGGTGTTTCGGCGGCTGTACCTTCTGCTCCATCACCGAGCACGAGGGGCGTATCATCCAGGACCGTTCCGAGGCCTCCATCCTCAGAGAGATCGAGACCATCCGTGACAGCGTGCCCGGCTTCTCCGGCCACATCTCCGACCTGGGGGGGCCCACCGCCAATATGTGGCGCCTGCACTGCAAGGACGAGAAGATCGAGGCCGCCTGCCGCCGCCTCTCCTGCGTCTACCCTGACATCTGCAAGAACATGAACACCGATCAGCGGCCGCTGATCCAGCTCTATCGCAAGGCGCGCGAGCTGCGCGGGATCAAGCGGGTGTTTATCGCCTCGGGGCTACGTTACGACATCGCCGTGGAAACGCCGGAGTATGTGCGCGAGCTGGTGCAACACCATGTCGGCGGTTACCTGAAGATCGCCCCCGAGCACACCGAACAGGGGCCGCTCAGCCACATGATGAAGCCCGGCATCGGCACCTATGACCGCTTCAAGGCGATGTTCGACAAGTTCTCGGCCGAGGCGGGGAAGGAGCAGTACCTCATCCCCTATTTCATCTCCGCCCACCCCGGCACCAGTGATGAGGATATGCTCAACCTTGCCCTGTGGCTGAAGCAGAATGGCTTCCGTCCCGATCAGGTGCAGAACTTCCTGCCGACGCCGCTGGCCATCGCCTCGGCGATGTATCACTCGGGCAAGAACCCACTCAAGAGGGTGCATCGCAAGGGAGGGAATGTCAGTGTTGCCCGTGGCATCAAGCAGCGGCGCCTGCACAAGGCCTTCCTGCGTTACCACGATGCACACAACTGGCCGTTACTACGCCAGGCGCTCAAGCGCATGGGCCGGGCCGACCTCATTGGTAACGGCAAGCGTCACCTGATCCCCTCCTGGCAGCCGGAGGAGACCGGCATGGATGTGGATGGGCAGCCGCTGAAGGGTGGAAAGCCTAAGGAGGCCCGCTCCCTGGGGCACAAGCGAGAGGCCAAGCCCGGGCAGAGCAAAAAAACCTCAAGGCAGCCGGCCAGGCGCCGGCGCGGGCGCTGAGCCTTACGCCTTCAGTGCAGCTTGATCTGCGGATCGATCCCCTTGCGTAGCCAGTTAAGCAGGCTGATGAGGATAGCCCGCGGCCAGCCGTAGAGGGCGGCCTGGTGCATCTTGTAGAGGCTCAGGTAGACCATGCGTGCCATGAATCCGGAGACCATCAGGCTGCCGCCCAGACCCCCCATCAGGTTTCCCACGGTACTGTATTTGCCCATCGCCACCAGAGAGCCATAGTCGCGATAGTGGTATTTCAATAGCGGCTTGCCCTTCATGTCGCGGATCAGGTTCTTCACCAGCAGGTCGGCCTGCTGGTGGGCCGACTGGGCACGCGGCGGCACCCACTCCTTGCCCTCGTCGTCGATGGGACAGGCGGCGCAGTCGCCGATGGCAAAGATGTGTTCGTCGCTTTTGCTCTGCAGGGTGCGGTGTACCTCCACCTGGTTGATGCGGTTGGTCTGAAGGTCCAGCTTGGCGAGAAAGTCCGGCGCCTTGATGCCAGCGGCCCACACCTTGAAGGCGGCGGGGATGAACATGCCGCGGGCGGTGAGAATGCCGTTCTCCTTCACCTCCACCACACGTTCGTGGGCGTGGATGGTCACCCCCAGTTTCATCAATTCCTGCGCGGCGGCGGCGGCCAGCTTGTCGGGCAGGGCAGGGAGGATGCGAGGCCCCGCCTCGATGATGTGCAGACGAATATGTTTGGCCGGGTCGATGGTATCCAGGCCATAGGCGGCCAGTTGACGGGTAACGTGGTGCAACTGTGCCGCCAGTTCCACCCCCGTGGCGCCGGCACCGACGATCACCACATCCAGCTGACCCGCCTCGATGGGGGTGCCACGGGTGTGGGCATGGAGCATGCAGTTGAGCAGTCGCTGCTGGAAGCGCTCGGCTTGCTCGGTGGTATCGAGGAAGAGGCAGTGCTTGGCCACGCCGGGTACGCCGAAGTCGTTGCTCAGACTGCCCACCGCCAGTACCAGCTTGTCGTAGGCAAAGCGGCGTTCGGGGATCACCTGCGCGCCCTCGTCATTCAGGGTGGGGGCGAGGGTGATCTCCTGTTTTTCTCGATCCAGTCCCACCATCCGCCCCAGGCGGAAGCGGAAGTGGCTCCAGCGGGCCTGCGCCAGGTACTCCAGCTCGTCCTCGGATGAGTCCAGGGTGCCTGCCGCAACCTCGTGCAGCAGCGGTTTCCAGATGTGTGTGCGACTGGAGTCGATGAGGATGATCTCCGCCTTGCCGTGCCTGCCCAGCTTGTGACCCAGCTTGGTGACGAGTTCCAATCCACCAGCACCGCCGCCAACAACGATGATGCGCTCTTTATCCGGATTTTCCATGTGTGTCACTGCATGTGTGAGGTATGGAGTAATTATAGGTGCTTGTAATCACGCGGGGGAGAGGGCATATATGGGAGCATGGTTTACGTCGAAAGTCCCACCGCCACCGAGGTCTCCGAGACCCCGGACCTAGAGCAGCTCAAGTCACGCTGGCTGGAGAGCGTCGCCGAGGGGCGTCCGGCCGAGGAGCTGGAGATGCTCTCCCGCGCCCTCAACCTGGCCGAGGGGGCCCATCGCGAGCAGCGCCGCGCCTCGGGAGAACCCTACCTCACCCACGCCATCGCCGTGGCCGACACCCTCATCGGCCTGCGCATGGACAGCGAGACCCTGGCCGCCGCCATGCTTCACGACGTGGTCGAGGACAGCGAGCTGGAGTCGGCCGACATTGAGGCCGCCTGTGGGCCCGGTGTCGCCCGTCTGGTGGAGGGGGTGACCAAGATGAGCGCCATCCCCAATCTGCATGACGCCCAGGGACGCGCCCAGCTCAAGGCGGAGTCGCTGCGCAAGATGCTGCTGGCGATGGCCGAGGATGTGCGCGTGGTGCTGATCAAGCTGGCCGACCGCCTGCACAACATGCGCACCCTCAAGCACCTGCGCGAGGACAAGCAGCGGCGCATCGCCCGCGAGACCATGGACATCTACGCGCCGCTGGCCAATCGCCTGGGCATCTGGCAGATCAAGTGGGAGCTGGAGGACCTGAGCTTTCGCTACCTCGACCCCGGCACCTACAAGCAGGTGGCGCGCTTTCTCGACGAGCGCCGGGTAGATCGCCAGCGCTACATCGACAAGGTGATCGCCACCCTGGAGAGGGAGCTGACGAAGGCCGGGGTCAAGGCCGACATCAAGGGGCGCCCCAAGCACATCTACAGCATCTGGAAGAAGATGCGCGGCAAGCAGCTGCCGTTCGACCAGGTCTTCGACGTGCGCGCGCTGCGGGTCGTCGTCGACGACGTGCCGGCCTGCTACGCCGCGCTGGCC
>JBFFSW010000165.1:0-4415 GCA_041572195.1 Thiohalomonadaceae bacterium
AACAAGTCGCTGGGCCGCTTCGACCTCGCCGACATCCCGCCCGCGCCGCGCGGCGTGCCGCAGATCGAGGTCACCTTCGACATCGACGCCAACGGCATCCTCAACGTCTCGGCCAAGGACAAGGGCACCGGCAAGGAGCAGAACATCGTCATCAAGGCCTCCTCCGGTCTCTCCGACGATGAGATCGAGAAGATGGTCAAGGACGCCGAGGCCCATGCCGACGAGGACAAGAAGTTCCACGAGCTGGTCAGCGCCCGTAACCAGGCCGACTCGCTGATCCACGCCAGCCGCAAGTCCATGGATGAGCTGGGCGAGGAGAAGCTGGAGGCCGGCGAGAAGGAGGCCATCGAGGCCGCCATCAAGGAGCTGGAAGAGGCGATGAAGGGCGACGACCTGGCCGATATCGAGGCCAAGACCAAGGCCCTGACCGACGCCTCCGGCAAGATGGCCGAGCGCCTCTACGCCCAGGCCGGTGCCCAGGCGGGTGCCGGGGCCGAGCAGGCCGACGCCGGTGAGCACCAGGCCGACGACGGCGTGGTCGACGCCGAGTTCGAAGAGGTGAAGGACGACAAGAAGTAAACCGCGCCCATGTCGAAACGAGACTATTACGAGATTCTGGGGGTCCAGAAGAACGCCACCGAGGCCGAGATCAAGAAGGCCTTCAAGCGGCTGGCGATGAAGTTCCACCCGGACCGTAACCCCGACGATAAGGAGGCGGAGGAGAAGTTCAAGGAGGCCAAGGAGGCCTATGAGATCCTCTCTGACAGCCAGAAGCGCGCCGCCTACGACCAGTTCGGCCATGCCGGGGTGGACCCCAGCATGGGCGGAGGGCCGGGCGGCTTCGGTGGCGGCGGCGCCTCCTTCTCCGACATCTTCGGCGATGTCTTCGGCGACATCTTCGGCGGTGGCGGTGGTCCGGGCGGCGGTGGTCGCAGCCGCGTGCGCCGCGGCGCCGACCTCAGCTTCAACCTGGAGCTGAGCCTGGAGGAGGCGGTGGCCGGGACCACGCAGAAGATCCGCGTGCCCAGCTACGAACCCTGCGAGGCCTGCGAGGGCACCGGCGCCAAGAAGGGCACCAAGCCCAGCACCTGCCCCACCTGTCAGGGGGCCGGTCAGGTGCGCATGCAGCAGGGCTTCTTCTCGCTGCAGCAGACCTGCCCGCGCTGCCACGGCTCCGGCCAGATCATCTCCGACCCCTGCGGCACTTGCCACGGCGAGGGGCGCGTGCGCAAGCACAAGACCCTCTCGGTCAAGGTGCCCGCCGGGGTCGACAACGGCGACCGCATCCGCCTGGCCGGTGAGGGCGAGGCGGGCGAGCATGGCGGCCCGCCCGGGGATCTCTACGTGCGCATCCTGGTGCGCGAGCACCCCATCTTCACCCGCGACGGCACCAACCTCTACTGCGAGGTGCCGATCAGCTTCACCAGCGCCGCCCTCGGCGGTGAGCTGGAGGTGCCCACCCTGGACGGCAAGGTCAACCTCAAGATCCCCGCCGAGACCCAGAGCGGCAAGCTCTTCCGCCTGCGCGGCAAGGGGGTGAAGTCGGTGCGCGGCGGCCCGGTGGGCGACCTCATCTGCAAGGTGGAGGTGGAGACCCCGGTCAACCTCACCGACGAGCAGAAGGATCTGCTGCGCCAGTTCGAGGAGAGCGTCAAGGGCAACGGCAAGCACAGCCCCGCTCACAGCGGCTGGCTGGATAAGGTGAAGAGCTTTTTCGAGGACATTGGCAAATGACTAAAGTAGCCGTAATCGGCGCCGCCGGGCGCATGGGCCGCACCCACATCGAGGCCCTGCACGCCACCGATGGGGTGAGCCTGGGCGCCGCCGTGGTCGAGCCCGGCTCCAGCCTGGTCGGCGCCGACGCCGGCGAGATGGCCGGGGTCGGCCCGCTGGCGCTGCCCATCGTCGACTCGCTGGAGGCCGCCTGCGACCACTTCGACGTGCTCATTGACTTCACCTTACCCGAGGTGACGATGAAGAACCTCGCCTTCTGCCGCGAGCACGGCAAGGCGATGGTGATCGGCACCACCGGCCTCAGCGACGAGCAGAAGGCGCAGCTGGAGGCGGCGGCGGGTGATATCGCCATCGTCTTCGCCCCCAACATGAGTGTCGGCGTCAACCTCACCCTCAAGCTGCTGAAAATGGCCGCCGAGGTGCTGGGTGACACGGTGGACATCGAGGTGATCGAGGCCCACCACCGGCACAAGATCGACGCCCCCTCAGGCACCGCCCTGGCCATGGGCGAGGCGGTGGCCGAGACCCTGGGCCGCGATCTCAAGGAGTGCGCCGTCTACGGCCGCGAGGGGCGTACCGGTGAGCGTGATCGCATGACCATCGGCTTCGAGACCATCCGCGCCGGGGACATCGTCGGTGAGCACACGGTGATGTTCGCCGACATCGGCGAGCGGGTGGAGATCACCCACAAGGCCTCCAGCCGCATGACCTTCGCCAAGGGCTCGGTGCGCGCCGCCCAGTGGTTGGCCGGGCGCGGGCCGGGGCTGTACGATATGCAGGATGTACTCGGACTGAAATAACGGGGGCTTATATGGACGTTTCGCAGATGCAGCCGGGTGATGAGCATTACCAGGCCTACGTCGGACCTCCCACCCAGTACGATTTTATGGGCGCCACGCAGTTTCGCCTGCTGTGCAGCCTGGGGCTTCGCGCCCGTCACCGCCTTCTGGATTTCGGTTGTGGTTCGCTACGCGCGGGGCGGCTGCTGATCCCCTATCTCGACAAGGGCAACTACCACGGCATCGAGCCCAATGCCTGGCTGGTCGAGGAGGGGATTAACAATGAGCTGGGGCGTGACCTGATCGAACTCAAGCAGCCGAGCTTTGATCACAATGATCAGTTCGACGCCGGTGTCTTCGGTAAACGCTTCGACTACATCGTTGCCCAGTCGATCTTCTCGCACACGGGCATTGACCTGCTGGCCAAGGCCCTGGTGAATTTCCGCCATAGCATCGAAGATGACGGGCTGCTGCTGGTGACCTTTGTCGAGGGAGAGGAGGACACCAATCTTACCGGCTGGATCTACCCGAACTGCGTGCCCTATCGCCAGGATACGGTCCACGCCATCGCCTCGGCGGCGGGCTTTAGCTCCAGGCGCCTCCCCTGGTATCACCCCAGGCAGGTTTGGTATCTGATGTCGAAAAACCCCCAACGCCTGCCCCCCGACGAGCTTCTGAATTTTCTTAGTGGGGTGGTTCTGGGGGATGCCGAGTTGGCCGATAGTTGGCGACGTTTTGTACCGGGTCTAACGTAAGGCCCTTTACCCTCACCCGCGCCGCTCCTCGGTCCGCTCCATCAGTCGGCGGATCTCCGGGTGCTGAGCCATCAGCGCCAGCATATCCTCGCGGCGCAGCTCATAGAGCAGGCAGGGGGAGACGCAGCGCACATTGGCGTTGCGCGGGGTGCCGTGTAGCAGCGCCGCCTCGCCGAAGATATCCCCGGCCATCAGGCTGCCCAGGCGGTGGCTCTTCCCCGAATCCTCTCGCCTCTCCACCGCCACCACGCCGCGGGCGATGAGGAACAGCGACTCCCCCTCGTCCCCCTGATTCACCACCAACTCATCCTCACCGCGGGTGAGGCGGCGCAGGCGCGGCAGCAGGGCCTCGATCTCCGCGCCGCCCAGTTGCGAGAAGAGCGGCGTGTGGCGCAGCAGCGCTTCGGGACGCACCTCGATGGGACGGGGGCTCTGCCCGCGCAGCTCCTCCAGCTGGTGGTAGACCCGTTCCTCGATCTGCTCGGCGAGGGGGGCGGGCAGGGCACCCTGTTCGGCACGCTCGCGGGCGGTCTCTGCCTGGGTCAGCAGCAGCAGGCGCATCCCCAGCCGCTCCTGCATGGCGGCGACGAACTCGGGGAAGAGGTCGGCGGAGCGGTCCAGCTTCTCGCGCGCCAGCTCCCGCCAGCGGCGGTAGCGCGAGGCCACCTCCTCGACCAGCTCGGCGGGAATCGCCTCCAGTTCGGCCAGCTCGCGCAGATACTCCAGCACCTGCTCGCTGCCCTGGTAGTGGCCCCACAGTTCCTCGTAGTCGCGGGCGATGCGCACCTGGCGCATGCGCTCGGCCAGCGGCGCCAGCGGGCCGATGCGATCCAGCAGCAGGCTGTAGAGCTTGTGCTCGGCGAAGCGGCGCAGGCGGTGGGAGTGCACGTGCTCGAAGCGACCGTGGTAGCGTAGGGCGTCCATCTGCAGGTCCAGTACCAGCGAGAGTTCGCGCTGAGCCCCCTCGCTGAGGTGCCCGCGGCTGTACATATCGTTATAGATGGCCCGCTCCTTGGCGAAGGCGCGCAGGTAGAGCAGGCGCAGCTCCTGCTCGCGGTCCAGCTCGCCGCCGCGCAGGCGGCTCATCTCCTGCTGGGCGGCCTCCAGGCGGTCGCGGCAGAGGCTCTCCAGGCGCGCGGCGATGGGG
>JBFFSW010000166.1:0-4409 GCA_041572195.1 Thiohalomonadaceae bacterium
GGTGATCCTGGAGGCGCGTATCCTCGAGGTGGAGCTGAGCGACGGCTTCCAGTCCGGTATCAACTGGGCCACCCTGCAGCAGAGCGGCGGCACCACCTACTCCGGCGGCATGCTCAACGGCGGCTCCATCTTCAGCGGCGCCGGGGTCGGCGCCAACGCAACCAACCCCGTGACCATGACCCCCACGGCCAACCCGTTCCCCTGGCCGGGGGCTACCGATGCCTTCGGTGGCGTCTTCGGTCTGGCCATCAACTCCGCCGACTTCAGCGGCTTCATCGAGCTGCTCTCCACCCAGGGCGACGTGCATGTGCTCTCCAGCCCGCGGGTCTCCACCGTCAACAACCAGAAGGCGGTGATCAAGGTGGGCGCCGATGAGTTCTTCGTCACCGGCATGAGCACCACCTATCAGGATGTTAACGGTCAGCAGGTTCCTAGCGTCACCGTCGAGCTGGATGAGTTCTTCTCCGGCGTGGCCCTGGATGTCACCCCGCAGGTGAGCGATGAGGGCGAGATCGTCCTGCACGTGCACCCGGCGGTGAGCGACGTCAAGGAGCAGGTGAAGGTGATCGGCACCTCCTACGGCAATATCACCATGCCACTGGCGGCCAACGCGGTGCGTGAGTCCGACACCGTGGTGCGCGCCCGCGACGGCCAGCTGGTGGTGATCGGCGGTCTGATGCAGAACAGCACCCGCGACGAGGACGCCGGGATCCCCTACCTGAGCGATATCCCCCTCCTTGGTGGGCTGTTCAAGCACAGCCGCGTCAGCGAGCGTAAGAGCGAGCTGGTGATCCTGATCAAGCCGGTGCTGGTCGATGGCGACGGCGAGCAGTGGCGTGAGCAGCTTGAGCGCAGCTCGCTGGGCATGCGCGCCCTCGATCGTCCCTGAGTCAATGGCCGGGGCGCCCTATCTACGGCACTTCGGCCTGCGCGAGGCCCCTTTCTCGCTGACCCCGGATACCGGCTACTTCTTCGCCTACGGCCACTACCGCGACGCCCTCGAGACCCTGCTGGTGGCACTCGAGGGTGGCGAGGGCTTCATCAAGGTGAGCGGCGAGGTGGGCACCGGCAAGACCCTGCTCTGCCGCAAGCTGCTCAACAGCCTCGACGAGGCGCGTTACCAGAGCGCCTACATCCCCAACCCCTACCTCAGCCCCAACACCCTCAACCACGCCCTGGCCGAGGAGCTGGGGCTGGAGCTGGCGCGCAACGCCGGTCAGCACCGGGTACACAAGGCGATCCGCGATCGCCTGGTGGAGCTGACCGCCGAGGGGCGTCAGGTGGTGCTCTGCATCGACGAGGCGCAGGCGATGCCCGCCGAGACCCTGGAGGCGGTGCGCCTGCTCACCAATCTGGAGACCGAGCGGCGCAAGCTGCTGCACGTGGTGCTCTTCGGTCAGCCGGAGCTGGATGAGCGCCTGGGCGACCCCTCGCTACGCCAGCTGCGCCAGCGCATCACCTTCTCCTACGCCCTGCCACCCATCGATGCCGAGGGGATGCAGGCCTACATCGGCCACCGCCTGCTGGTGGCCGGGGCGGCCGGTTCGGTCAGTTTCAGCCCCGCCGCCCTGCGTCTGTTGCACCAGGCCAGCCGTGGCATCCCCCGGCTGGTCAACATCCTCGCCCACAAGTCGCTGATGGTCGCCTATGGCAAGGGGGAGATGCGGGTGGAGCGGGCCATGGTGCTGCGCGCGGTGGAGGATACCGAGGATGCCCGACGGCCGCGCCGCTGGCTGGGTCTTTTGGGACTATGACAATGGCGGTAGAGTGAGACGATGAGCCTGATCAACCAGATGCTGAGGGACTTGGAGGAGCGCCGTGGCGACGGTGTGCAGAGTCCGCTCAAGAGCGAGAGCGCGGCGGCACCGCGAGCCCGCGGCGGCCGCCTGCTGCCCGCCGCGGTGGCGCTGCTGGCCCTGGCCCTGCTGGTGCTTGCCTTCGTCTGGTGGCAGTCGTCGGATACGCGGGAGGAGGTCGCGCCGGTCGTCGTCGAGGCCACCGCCGCGCCTGCGCTCGCGCCTCTCTCTACCCCGCGCATCGATGCGATGCAGCCGGCGCGCCCGCAGACCACCCCCAGCCTGCAGATGCTGCACCTGCGCGGCGAGGGCTTCGCGCCTGGCTGCCGGGTGGCGGTGGAGTGGGGCGAGGGGGAGCAGCTGCTGCCGCCGGAGCGGGTCAATCGTCTCGATGCCCAGCGCATTCAATTGACCCTGCGCACCGGCGAGCGGGCCAACCACTGGAGCATTAGCGTCATCAACCCCGACGGCGGCCGCTCCGCCCCCCACCGCTTCGAGAGCCTGCCGCCGATGGCCGCGGAGCCCGCGCCAACGAAGGCCGAGGTCAGGGTCGCGCCGCGTATTGAATCCATGGAACCTGAGTCGCCCCAGGCCCTCGGTGGTACGCAGAGCCTCACCCTGCTGGGCCAGGGCTTTACCCCGGAGAGTCGCGTGCGGGTGGCCTGGGATGGGCGCGAGAAGCTGCTGCCGCCGGAGCGGGTCAGCTACCTGGACCAGGGGCGGATCGAGGTGAGCCTGCGCATGGGCAGTCGCGCCCAGTCCTGGTCGCTGCAGGTGATCAATGGCGGCGCGGCGTCGAACATCCACCGCTTCGAGACCCGTGCCGTCGACGCGGAGGCCCCCGCCGATGCCGAGCCGGTGCTGCGCAAGCAGCAGCGCCCCTTCAGCCCCGCGCAGCAGGCGGAGCAGGCCTATAAGGAGGCCTATGAGCTGCTGCAACAGCGGCGCAACGGCGAGGCGGAGAAACGCCTGCTGGATGCCCTGCGCCTGGCCCCCGAGCACCTCTCCGCGCGCAAGACCCTGGCCGGACTGTTGATCTCCGAGGGGCGTCGCGGCGAGGCGCTGGAGCTGCTGGAGCAGGGGCTGGAGCAGCGTCCCGGCGAGCCCGCCTTCGCTCAGCTCGCCGCCCGCCTGCGCCTGGAGCAGGGGGACCAGTCCGGCGCCCTGGCGCTGCTGGAGCAGGGGATGGCCGGGGGCGCCAACGACGCCGAATACCTGGCCCTGGCCGCCGCCCTCTATCAGCGCGAGGGCCGCTTCCGCGAGAGCGTCGGCGCCTACCAGCGCGCCCTCAGCCTCAACGCCACCAACCCCGCCTGGTGGCTGGGGCTGGGGATCTCCCTGGAGGGGGCCGAACAGGGAGAGCAGGCCATCGAGGCCTACCGCCGCGCCGCCGAGAGCCGCGCCCTGGAGACCAAGCTGCGGCGCTACGCAGCCGGACGGATCGAGGCGATAGAGGCAGCCCGGAAGGATTAGCCCGGCGGCAGTGCCCGCGCCAGCGCCCACAACACCACCGACCGCGCCCCACCACGCCGGAGCACGCGCGCCAGCTCGAAGGCGGTG
This sequence comes from Thiohalomonadaceae bacterium, assembly GCA_041572195.1. Lineage (GTDB taxonomy): Bacteria > Pseudomonadota > Gammaproteobacteria > Thiohalomonadales > Thiohalomonadaceae > JBFFSW01. The sequence continues at coordinate 3,357 of JBFFSW010000166.1, forward strand.
GTGCCGGTGGTGACCACGTCATCGAGGATGGCGATGTGTCTGCCCTTCACATCCCCCAGCAGCTCGAAGGCCCCGCGCAGGTTCTTGCGCCGTTCTTTCGCATCCAGCCGCGACTGCGCCTCGGTGGCGCGCAGGCGGTGGCACAGCTCCTCGTTGGCGGCGATCCCCAGTTCGGCGCCGATGTGCCGGGCCAGTTCGTGGGACTGGTTGTAGCCGCGCTCGCGCAGGCGGGATGGGTGCAGTGGCACCGGGATGATCAGCTCGGGGAGGTCGCCGTCGAAGCTATCCAGCCACAGAGCCGCCAGCAGCGGCGCCCGCGCCAGGCGGGCGTTGAACTTCAGGTCCAGCAGCAGGCGGTCCAGCGGTGCGGCGTAGCGGAAGGGGATGCGGCTGCCATCGAGTGGCGGCTTCTTTTTCAGGCACTCGCCGCAGATGCCGCCGTCGTGCCCCTTCAGCGGCAGACCGCAGAGGCGGCAGGGGTGGGCGATGCGGGCCAGTTCCGCAGCGCAGCCGGGGCAGATCTCCAACTCCTCGGCGGCGGCGCCGCAAAGGACGCAGCGGTAGGGGTAGGCAAGTCGCTGCACGATCCTTAACCAGTTGTAAACCTTGTCTCCATCCATGGTTTGACAAACATCCTGTATATGGGAAGATTCGCCGCGAACACTCCCTTTATGATTAAGAGGCCTTATGAGCACCGCCGTCGCCCCTAACATCAGTGTAGACACCCTCCGCCACGACTGGTCCCTGGAAGAGGTCGAGGCCCTTTACGACCTGCCCTTCAACGAGCTGGTGTTCCGCGCCGCCGAGGTGCACCGCGCCCACTTCGTGCCCAACCAGGTGCAGGTGAGCACCCTCATCAACATCAAGACCGGCGGTTGCGCCGAGAACTGCGGCTACTGCTCGCAGAGCGCCCACCACGAGAAGGAGATCGACATCGAGCGCGAGGCGCTGATGGAGGTGGAGACGGTGCTCAAGGCGGCGGCCGAGGCCAGGGCCAACGGCGCCTCGCGCTTCTGCATGGGGGCCGCCTGGCGCAAGCCCAACGAGCGCGAC
>JBFFSW010000167.1:0-4399 GCA_041572195.1 Thiohalomonadaceae bacterium
CGTCGCGGCGCGCCAGGTAATCGTTGACGGTGACGATGTGCACGCCGTGGCCGCTCAGCGCGTTGAGATACGCGGGCAGCGTCGCCACGAGCGTCTTGCCCTCGCCGGTGACCATCTCGGCGATGGATCCATGGTGCAGCACCATCCCGCCGATCATCTGCACGTCGTAGTGGCGCATGCCGAAGACCCGCTTGGAGGCCTCGCGGACTACCGCGAAGGCCTCCTCCAGCACCTGGTCCAGGCTCTGACCGTCGGCCAGTCGCGCGCGGAACTCATCGGTCTTGGCACGCAGGGCGGCATCATCCAGCGCCTCCAGCTCCGGCTCCATGGCGTTGATACGCTCGACGCGCTTGCGCAGACGCTTGACCAGGCGGTCGTTGCGGCTGCCGAAGATCTTGCTTAGCAGTTTGGTAACCATCGAATTCTATTCCTGTCGCCGCCGGGGCTTGAAGTCCGGCATTTTAGCCTATCCAGCCCCCCGAGGGGCCGATCAATGCATGGAGCGGGCGGCGAGCGGCGGGGCGGTGGCGGGGGGGCGGCGTTTGAGGTGGCCCTGCTCGTCGATCAGCAACTCCCCCTCGGGGAAGTCCTCGACACTGAGGCGGGCGATGAGGCGCGCGGCGCGCGCCTGGGTGTCCACCAGCGTGCCCTGCGGGCGTTGCTGCTGGAAGGAGTGAATACGACCGGAGAGGAATTCGCCGTGGCCGTTGAGCACGGCCGTCAGCAGCGGTGCCAGGCCGTTCTCATCGCGGATATTGAAACCCTGGTAGGTGGCGAAGTTACCCAGCGAGTAGGCGATCAGGCGTCCCTGGTAGAGCTCCATGGCGCGCGGCACGTGCGGGCCGTGGCCCAGCACCATATCGGCCCCGGCATCCACCACCGCGCGGGCAAAGGCGACCACGTCGCCACGGTTCTCGCCGTAGTAGCTCTCCTCGGCGAAGGGCAGGCGCATGGCCTTGCGCCCCTCGGCCCCGGCGTGCATGGAGACCAGCACCAGGTCATTGTCGGCGTCCAGGCGGCGTACCGCGTCCACCGCCCCGGCCTGGTCGAGCAGGTCGTGGGAGCCGCCAAAGGGGGCGAAGGCGATCATCGCCACCTTCAAGCCGTTGACCTCCCAGGCGGCCACGTCGCCGAGGCGTCCGGAGTGGCGGATGCCCGCCCCGGCCAGCGCCTCCATGGTGGCGCTACGCCCCGCCTCGCCGAAGTCGCGGGCGTGGTTGTTGGCCAGGCTGAGCAGGTCGAAGCCGGCCTCGGCCAGGTCGACGGCGTAGTCGCTGGGGGAGCGGAAGAGGTAACAGCGGCTGGGGTTGGCGCACTGCTTGACCGGCTCGCCGCCATCCAGCAGCACCCCCTCCAGATTGCCGAAGGCCACATCCACCGAGGCGATGGTGGGGGCGGCCACGGCCAGCAGACCGTAGGCCCCCTCCGGGGCCAGACGCGGCTGCGGGAAGTCGGTGCCGAGCATGATATCGCCGACCGCGGCGATGCTCAGGCGGCGCTCCGCCATGGTATCGATACTCAGCTCAGGGGCTGGGACGGCGGTCTCGGGGGGCGGCGGCGCGGGGCTTACGGCCTGTTGCGGCTGTACGTTAAGCCCGCCGCAGGCGCCGAGCACCAGCGGCAACAGCGGCCAGACGGCGCCGCGCAGGCGGCGGCTGGGGGGGAGTGGGGACACGTGTGGGGCGGCGGCCTAGCGGGAGGCCTGGATGTAGCTCATCGGGTCGACGGTCTTACCGTTACGCCACACCTCGAAGTGGACATGGGGGCCGGTGGAGCGACCGGTGTTACCCATGAGGGCGATCACCTGCCCCTTCTCGACCCGCTGGCCGACCTGCACCAGGTGCTCCTTGTTGTGGCCGTAGCGGGTGACGTAACCGTTGCCGTGGGTGACCTCCACCATGTTGCCGTAGCCCGAACGCTTACCCGACCAGGTGACCACGCCGGCGGCGGTGGCGATCACCTCGGTGCCCTCCTTACCGGCCAGGTCCACGCCCTTGTGGTGGTCCTGCTTGCCGGTGAAGGGGTCGGTACGCATGCCGTACTTGGAGGAGAGCCAGCCCTTCTTGACCGGACGGCCAGCCGGAGAGACTTCCGCGCTGAGGTTGCGGCTCATCAGCATCGACTCCAGCACACGCATCTGGCGGTCGCGGTCATCCATCTGCGCGGTCAGCTCACCGAGCTGGGCCAGGAAGTCGGGCACGGCGATGGAGGCGGACTCGCCGCCCTCGCTGGGACCACCGAGGGCGGGGCTGGTGTTGAAATCGAACTCACCGTCCTCCAGACCGGCCATCTGGGTGAGGCGCAGGCCGAGGGCGTCGAGACGGATCATGTGGGCCTGCATCTGGCCCATGCGCAGGGTGAGGGCGTCGAGATTGGCCTCGGCGACCTGACGTGCCTCATCCAGCGAGGCGCGCTGGCTGGCCATCTCATCCTCCCAGGCCTGGGTGATCAGCTCCGGGCGATTCTCACCGGCGCCACCCAGCTGGTAACCGGCATAGAGCGAGAGCATCGGCAGTACGCCGAAAAAGAGCAGCCCCAGGACAAACAGCCCGCGGTTGCCCAGAGAGACCGCGCCCGCGGTCACATTACGCTCGGAGATGAGAAGGATATTCATCGCCCACTTCGCCTGTATCTGTTTTATTATGGCAACGCCCAACGGGCGCCGACTCCCTAAAAACCTTTCCTACACTACCTATATGCCCAAAAGCCGCCCACTTAGTCAACTTTTCAGCGCCGATGAGGGCATGTTGCCGCGACTCGTGGCCCGCGGCCTGCGCCTCAAGGCGCTGGAGGCGCATATCGGCAAGTGCCTCCCCGAGGAGTTCCAGGGCCACTGGCAGCTGCTCAACCTGCGCGGCGAGGAGCTGCTGTTGCAGTGCGAGAACACCGCCTGGGCCACCCGCCTGCGCTTCATGCAGGCCGAACTGCTACGGCGACTGCGCGAGGACGGCATGCACAAACTGCGAACCATCCGCGTGCGGGTGGCGCCGAAGCGGGCCCCCACCGAGGCGCCAACGACGCGCCGCGAACTCTCCGAACGGGCAGCCGCCGATATCGAGGCGGCCGCCGAAGGTATGCCGGACGAGCTGGCCGCCGCCCTGCGACGTCTCGCGGGGCGGCGGCGAACGCCCTAGGCTCAGGCGCTGGCGGCCACCGGCTGCACGTAGGAGATGGGCGCCTTCTTCGGGTCGTCGAAGGTCACCAGCTCCCAAGCGTCGCTCTCGGCCTGCAGGGTACGCAGCAGGCGGTTGTTGAGCGCGTGGCCCGACTTGTAACCCTCGAAGGCGCCGATCAGGCTGTGGCCCAGCAGGTAGAGGTCACCGATGGCGTCCAGCACCTTGTGTTTCACGAACTCATCCTCGTAGCGCAGGCCATCCTCATTGAGGATGCGGTACTCGTCGACGACGATGGCGTTGTCGAGGCTGCCGCCCAGGGCCAGGTTGCGCTCACGCAGCGCCTCCAGCTGGCTCATGAAGCCGAAGGTACGAGCGCGACTCACCTCCTTGACGAAGGAGGTGGTGGAGAAGTCGATCTTGGCGCTACAGCTGCGATCCTTGAACACCGGGTGGTCGAACTCGATGTCCATGGCGACCTTGAAGCCCTCGAAGGGCTCGAAGCGCACCCACTTGTCACCGTCACGCACCTCGACGGTGCGCTTGATGCGGATGAACTTCTTCGGCGCCTCCTGCTCGGTGATGCCTGCGGACTGGATGAGAAAGACGAAGGGACCGGCACTGCCGTCCATGATCGGCACCTCGGGGGCACTGAGGTCGACATAGGCGTTATCGATGCCCATGCCGGCCATTGCGGAGAGGAGGTGCTCCACCGTGGAGATACGCACGCCATCACCGGCCAGGGTGGTGGAGAGGGTGGTATCGCCCACATTCTCCGCCGTGGCCGCGATCTCCACCGGCTCGTCCAGATCGACGCGGCGGAAGATGATGCCGCTATCGATCGGCGCCGGACGCAGGGTCAGGTAGACCTTCTCACCGGTGTGGAGGCCCACGCCGGTGGCGCGAATCGCGTTTTTCAGGGTGCGTTGCCGTATCATGGCGTCAGTCCGTAAGTGTTTGATTCACCGGGCACTATCTCCCAGATTTGGGCGGATAATACCATAGGGCATAAACCCTGCATAGTGAACGAGTTCACAAAACCGTCATCCCTCTGATCCAGCCATCATCGGGCCTCAATCGGCCTGTCGACGCAGGAAGGCGGGGATGTCGAGGTAGTCGAGGTTGTCGCCGTCGGTACCGGTGGCCGCCTCTTCCTTGCGGTTGCGGATGACGGTGGGGCGGTCCAGCTGCTTGAAGTCCACCTCCCCCTCGTTGGTCTTATTGACCACCAGGCGCACGTTCTGTTCCTCCTCCAGCTGCGCCATCGCCTCGGCACGACCCAGCCC
>JBFFSW010000168.1:0-4394 GCA_041572195.1 Thiohalomonadaceae bacterium
GCATCGACGATCGCCGGTTGCACGCCGAAGAAGGGACGGCTGGCCGAACCGGGCTTGAGCGCCGTGGCCCCCGGCAGCGGGGTGATGAGGTGGCCGCCGGTCTCGGTCTGCCACCAGGTGTCGACGATGGGGCAGCGGCCGTCGCCGACCACGTGGTAGTACCACTCCCAGGCCTCGGGGTTGATCGGCTCGCCGACGCTGCCGAGTAGACGCAGACTCTTGCGCGAGGTCTGTTTTACCGGCTCGTCACCCTCGCGCATCAGCGCGCGGATGGCGGTGGGGGCGGTGTAGAAGACGCTGACCTGGTGCTTGTCCACCACCTGCCAGAAGCGCGATGCGTCGGGGTAGTTGGGTACACCCTCGAAGCTGAGGGTGGTGGCGCCGATGGCCAGCGGGCCGTAAATCAGATAGGAGTGGCCGGTGACCCAGCCCACATCGGCCGTGCACCAGTAGACATCCCCCTCGCGCAGGTCGAAGGTGTATTTGGTGGTCATCGCCGCGTAGAGCAGGTAGCCGCCGGTGGTGTGCAACACGCCCTTGGGTTTGCCGGTGGAGCCGGAGGTGTAAAGGATGAAGAGTGGGTCCTCCGCATCCATCTCCTCGCAGGGGCAGTCGGCGGACATTTCCGGCATCTCCACGTGGTACCAGAGGTCACGGCCCTCATGCCAACCCACTTGGGCACCGGTGCGCTTAACGATAATGACACTGTGTACGTTGGGGCAATCCATCAGCGCGACGTCGGTGTTCTCTTTGAGCGGCACCGTGCGCCCGCCGCGAACACCCTCATCGGCGGTGATCACCACCCGGCAGTCGGAGTCAACGATACGGTCTTTGAGTGACTCGGGAGAGAAGCCGCCGAAGACTACCGAATGCACGGCGCCGATACGGGCGCAGGCGAGCATGGCGTAGGCCGCCTCGGGGATCATCGGCATGTAGATGCAGACGCGATCACCCTTGTTCACCCCACGGCTCTTGAGCAGGTTGGCAAACATGGAGACCTCGCGATGCAGCTCGCGGTAGCTGATGGCCTTGCTGTCGGCGGGGTCGTCTCCTTCCCAGATGATGGCGGTCTGATCGCCGCGGCTATCGAGGTGACGGTCGATGCAGTTGTAGGCGACGTTGAGCTTGCCCCCCTCGAACCACTTGATCCGCACCTCACCCTCGTAGGACCCGCTCAGCACGCTATCCCAGGGCTTGAACCAGTCGAGTTCGCGCTCAGCCTGCTCGCCCCAGAAACCCTCGGGGTCATCGATGGAGCGCTGGTACATGCTCTCATAGCGTGCCGCATCGATATGGGCGGCGGCGGCGAAGTCGGCGGGAACGGGGTAGAGCTTGGTGTTGGACATGATTAACTCCTCAATGTCGGTACAAAATCGAGTTGGGCCTGTATTTCAGCCGAGAAAATGTTTGAGTCGGGCCTGACCGTCACCGGCCCAGTGGGCCTGCTGGGCAAGGAACAGTTCGGCGCTGGCCAGGGCGTCGGTCAGCGCGTTGTGAGCCCTGTAGCGGGGCAGTCCGTACTGTTCACGCAGCGCGCCGAGGCGCAGCTCACCACTACGTGGCGATTGCCCGCGCTGACGCAGGCGGCGTAGCGCCAGTTGCATGGTGTCGATGGTGGGGACGAAGAACGGGCCACCGAAACAGCGCCGGCAGGCGTGGTCGATGAAACTCTGCTCGACGCGGGCGTTGTGGGCGATTAGCACGCGTCCGGTCAGGGCCTGCAGCAGGCGCTGTAGCACATCGCACAGCGGCGCACCCGCGGAGGCCATATCGTCGGTGATGGCATGCAGGGGCACGCTGCTCTCGTTGATCCGACCCTGCTGTTGGACGAGTTGGTGAACTGCTCCGCCCGGGTGAATGTGCAGCCCCTCAACGGGAACCCAGCCGACGCTGAGAATGGTGTCGCGCTCGGCGTCGAGTCCGCTGGTTTCCAGGTCCACGGCAAGCAGCGCTTGCGTGCCGAGCAGGTCGGCGCCGCTGGCGAAGGGGTGCTGGTAGAAGCGCCGCAGGGGCCCCTCCTCAAGACGCGATGCGTACCAGCGACGACGCAGGTGAAGAAGTGACCGCACTAGCGCATCCCGCCGATGGCGTAACGCATTTGCAGGGTCTTCTGGAACTCGGCGATGAGTGAGAAACACTCCTTCAGGTGGTCGCGGTCCAGGGCCGAGAGGGTGGCCGGGTCCAGATGGTTGTCCGGCTCCTTGCCGGCAAGTACGCACTCACTCTGATGGCGCAGGCGCAGGGTGTTGATGAACTCGTAGGCCTGGCTCAGGTCCTCGGCACCCTGGGGACTGATCGCCGAGGCCTGGGCACAGGCCTTGAGGCGGTCCAGGGTGTTGACCTGCGGCAGACCCGCGGCCAGTGATTGCAGGCGTGCGATATCGACGATGGGTATGGTGCCGCGCAGTTTCAGGTCAAAGGCGTGGGCATGCTCACCGCCGTGTTCGAGCAGAAAGTTGCGGAAGAAACCCAGCGGTGGGCGGTGCTGCAAAGCATTGGTTGCCAGGTGGGCGATAAAGATTCGGTTTTTGCTGGCGTGGGCGAGGATGTCCTGTTGCAGTTGTTCGAACAGTTCGCGCTCTCCGGCAATGGCGCGCAGGTCGAAGAAATTACTGGCCAGCATCATGGCCTTGGGGTCCGGATTTTCAATCCACTCATGAAAGAGTTTCCGCCACTGCCTGATGGAGCGGCGCCACTGTGGGTTGCGCGCCATCATCTCGCCGGGACAGAGGGGAAAGCCGCAACGGACCAGGCCATCGCTGACCTGTTCACTGAAGCGGCGGAAGTAGTCACCGTGTTGTGCCTCGTCGTAGCGGTTATCGAGCAGCAGGGCATGGTCCTGATCGCTGCCGACGCCAAGCTCGCGTCGAGCCAGTGAGCCGCTGGCGACCCAGCAGTAGGCGACGGGCGGCGGTCCCAGGTCGCGCTCAGTCAGGCTGATGATCTGGCGGGTGAGGGTGTCGGTGATGGCCGCCAGGGTCCAACCCAGGTGATAGCTGTCGATGTTGCTGGCGACCAGATGCAGCTGCACCTCGGGCAGCTGGCGGCTGAGCTCGGCGAGCTGATCCAGCTGGTGGCTGCGGCGTATCTCCTCGATGAGGTAGACCGGGTTGCCGCTCTCGTATCGGATCAGGTCGCCGTGGGTGAGCAGGCCGAGCAGCTGCCCATCGCGCATCACCGGCAGGTGGTGAATGTTGTTGCGCGCCATGATCAGTTTTGCCTCGAAGGCGGGGGTGTCGCTTTCTAGTGTCCGCGGCTCGGCGGTCATCAATTCATGCACCGGGGTGTTCACCGGCAGACCTCGCGCCACCAGGCGCTGGCGCAGGTCCTTGTCGGTGAGGATGCCGAGCAGACGCTCACCCTCGGTGATGACGATGGCCGAGACCTCGGCCTTACTCATCAGCTCGGCGGCCTGTCGCGCGCTGGCGTCGGCATTGATGCGGGTGGCCGCACGGTCGATCAGGTGACCCGCGGAGAGCTGCATCAGCGAGCCCTGCACCAGACCCTCGGCGGCATACTCCAGGGTCGCCTCGCGCAGGTCTCGACGCAGGTTGCGGCGCAACTCCGGTTGTTGCCGGTAGAGCTCGCCCAGCGCCTCGCAGGGGATCTGGTAGAGCAAGGTATCTTCGCTACAGTGGCCCGATAGGGGCGTCGTTGGTGCCTCCTCGTCACAGGCATCGCAGTAACACTCCCCCTCGGCCAGCTTGCGCCGCAGGGCGCCCTTGTCGTTGCGCAGCTCGACGGCGCCCTGGCGCAGGATGTAGAGCATGGGGGTATCGCTACTCGGCGGGAACACGCTGCCACGCCTTTGATAGGCGATGGTGATCTCTCCAACCAGGGTACGCAGGGCCTCGGCCCCGATACCACGGAAGGTGGGTAGTTCCTCAATGAAGTCGCGAATCTCTAGTAGTTCGATGTCCATGACGACGAGCCGACGCTGGTGAGATTGGATACAGGGTAGCGCGTTGGCGCTGAGATAAAAGCCCTTTTGCGAAGGACGCTTATCTCAGGGGTAAGGTGCCGCGGGCAGGGGATCTGCCCGCGGCGGCTTACAACATGCGGCGCTTAGTGACCGCTAGCGGCACCGGCACCGCGCGGGATACGGATATCCTCGACCAGGTGCTGGATGTGCTCAGGCGGCGGCGCGGTGAACTTGGATACCGTGATGGCCACGGCGAAGTTCACGGCGGCACCGATGGCGCCGAAGGCGTTCGGCGAGATGCCGAAGAACCAGTTGGCGCCCATGTCACCGAGGAAGCTGGTGCCCGGGATGAACATGATGCCCTTGTGCTGGAACACGTAGAGCATGGTCACGCCGATACCGGCGACCATACCGGCGATGGCGGCGGTGGAGCCGATCTTCTTGCCGAAGATACCCATCATCAGTGCCGGGA
>JBFFSW010000169.1:0-4382 GCA_041572195.1 Thiohalomonadaceae bacterium
CCATGAAGAACCACCTGCAGGAGGCCCGCTGGTTCATCAAGAGCCTGCAAAGCCGCAACGAGACCCTGCTGCGGGTCACCACCAGCATCGTCGAGCACCAGCGCGGCTTCCTCGAACAGGGCGAGGTGGGGATGAAGGCGATGGTGCTGCACGATATCGCTGACGAACTGGGCCTTCACGAATCCACCATCTCGCGCGTCACCACCCGCAAGTACATGCACACCCCGCGCGGGGTCTTCGAACTCAAATATTTCTTCTCCAGCCACGTGGGCACCGCCGACGGCGGCGAGGCCTCCTCCACCGCGATCCGCGCCCTGATCAAGGAGCTGATCGCCGAGGAGCCGCCGAAAAAGCCGCTCAGCGACAACAAGATCACGCAAATGCTGGACGAAAAAGGTATCAATGTGGCGAGACGCACCGTGGCCAAGTACCGCGAAGCGATGAACATCCCGCCATCCAACGAACGCAAGCGACTGGCCTGAATCCCGGGCCGCATATAGAGAGGAGAGAGCGATGCAACTGAACATCACCGGTCACCATGTGGAAATCACCGACTCCATGCGTAACTACGTCAGCGAGAAGTTCGAGCGCCTGGAGCGCCACTTCGACCACGTCACCAACGTGCACGTGGTGCTGAGCGTGGAGAAGCAGCGGCAGAAGGCCGAGGCCACCCTGCACGTCACCGGCAACAACCTCTTCGCCGACGCCGAGAACGAGGACATGTACGCCGCCATCGACGCCCTGACCGACAAGCTCGATCGCCAGATCAAGAAGCACAAGGAGAAGGTCACCGACCACCACCGCGGCAACGGCGCGCTCAAGGACCAGCCGCTGGCCGAGGAGTAACACGGTAAGTTCCATGCACATTATCGATCTACTCAGCCCGGAACGCATCGCCTGCAACAGTCAGGCGGCAAGCAAGAAGCGCGTTCTGGAACAGGCCGGGGCGCTGCTCGCCTCCGGTCAAAGGGAGTTGAGTCAGGGAGAGATCTTCAACAGCCTGCTGGCCCGCGAACGGCTGGGCAGCACCGGCCTCGGCCGCGGGGTAGCCCTGCCCCACGGCCGGATCCAGGGCTGCGAACAGCCCGGCGTGGCCCTGCTGAAACTGGAGCAGGCCATCGACTACGACAGCCTGGACGGACAACCGGTGGACCTGGTCTGCGCCCTGCTGGTCCCGCAGGAGGCGACCGAGGAACACCTGCAACTGCTTGCGCAGATGGCGGAGATGTTCAGCGACGCCGCCCTGCTGGCCGACCTGCGTGCCGCCCAGACACCCACCGCTACACTCGATCTGCTGCGTCACTGGCAACGCAGCGCCGCCTAAACCATGAACGACGCCGATTGGCACATCCACCACGGGGTATTCCTCGAGGTGGCCGGCCTCGGCGTGCTCATTACCGGCCCCAGCGGTATCGGCAAGGGTAACCTGGCGCTGCAGCTGATCGACCGCGGCGCCCGCCTGATCGCCGACGACGCCCCGGAATTTCAACGCCGTGGCGAGGGGCTGACTGGCCGCTGCCCGCCGCTGTTGCGCGACTATCTGGAGGTGCGCCCCCTGGGGGTGCTGGATATCCGCGCCATGTACGGCGATGAGGCCCTGGGCGAGGAGGCGACGCTGGGGCTGGTAATCGAACTGCAGGCTCAGGCGCAAGCGCCGGAGAGATTGAATCCCGAACACTCCACTCGCGAGCTACTGGGGCTGGAGCTGCCGTTCATCGGTCTGTCAGGAAACAACCTAGCCCTGTTGGTCGAAGCCGCCGCCCGGCGGCAAGTTTTGTATTACAATGGGCACGACTTCACACGCACCTTCATCGAGCGCCAAGGCCGACAACTGCAAAACCCATCGGAATGAGACTATTCATCGTCAGCGGCACCTCGGGCGCGGGTAAATCCACCCTCCTCCACTCCCTGGAAGACAGCGGCTTCTACTGCATCGACAACCTGCCGCTGGCGCTGCTGCCCGCCTTCGCCCAGCAGATGGTGGAGGCCCACGAGCACCCCTACGAGGATGCCGCGGTGGGCATCGACGCGCGTAACCTGAGCCGCGACCTCTCGCAGTTTCCCAACACCCTCTCCCAGCTCAAGGCGCTGGGCATCGACTGCCGGGTGGTGTTCATCGACGCCGACGATGAGGTACTGATCAAGCGCTTCAGCGAAACCCGCCGCCGCCACCCGCTGGCCGATGGCGAGCTGTCGCTGGCCGAGGCGATCCGCGAGGAGCGCCGCCGCCTGGAACCGGTCTCCTCCCACGCCGAACTGGTGATGGACTCCACTGCCACCAACCTCCACCAACTCAGACGCGAGGTGCAGAGCCGCCTCTCGCGCGAGGAGGAGGGGATGTCGCTGCTGCTGCAATCCTTCGGCTTCAAGCACGGCGTGCCGGTGGACGCCGACTACATCTTCGACGTGCGCTGCCTGCCCAACCCCCACTGGGAGCCGCGCCTGCGACCACTCACCGGGCGCGATGAGCCGGTGGCGCACTTTCTCGAAAACCACTTCGAGGTCAATCGCATGTTCGAGCAGATCAGCGAATTCCTCGGCGACTGGCTGCCGCAGTTCGAGGCCAACAACCGCAGCTACATGACCGTCGCCATCGGATGCACCGGCGGTCAGCACCGCTCGGTCTACTTCGTCGAGCGCTTGGCGCGGCACATGAAACGCCATGGCCGCGAGGTGCTCACCCGCCACCGGGAGCTGAGCTGATGCGGGTCGGACTGCTGCTGGTCACCCACGACACCCTGGGCGAGTTGCTGCTGGAGAGCGCCCGGGTCACCTTCGGCGGCCTGCCGCTCAGCGCCGAATCCCTGGCGGTGGCCCGCGATCAGGAGCCGGAGGCGGCGCTGGAGCGGGCCCGGAGCATGGCCGATGCGCTGGACGAGGGCGCCGGGGTGCTGATCCTCACCGACATCTACGGCGCCACCCCGGCCAACATCGCCTGCCGCCTCAGCGGCCCAAAGGCGCGGGTGGTGGCCGGGCTCAATCTGCCGATGCTGCTCAAGGTGTGCTCCTACGCCGGGCTGGACCTGCCGGCGCTGGAGCGCAAGGCCTACGAAGGCGGCCGCGAGGGGGTGCTCTACGGCTGCGGCCCCGACGGCGTCTGTAACCTGAACGATACCCCCCATGACTGAACGCGCCATCACCGTCAGCAACAAACTGGGCCTGCACGCCCGCGCCGCCGCCAAGCTGGTACAGCTGGCCGCCGAGTTCGACAGCGAGGTCAGCCTCGTCCGCGACGGCCGCGCGGTGAACGCCAAGAGCATCATGGGGGTGATGATGCTGGCCGCGGGCTTGGGCACCGAACTCACCCTGCGCTGCCACGGCGCCGACGAGGCCGAGGCCATCGAGCGCATCCATGCGCTGTTCGAGAATAAATTCGACGAAGGGGAGTAGTCGCCCGTTCCTTAGCGGCGGCCCGCTTGTTACACTGCCCATATCCCCCGCTCCCCTAATCTCAAGGTCGCGCAATGGGCGAAAGCATCGAATCCGACAAGGCCAAACAGCGTCTGCAGAGCATCTACGAGTTGCTCGCCGAGGACGCCGTCGAGCCGTTGCGCGACCAGCTCGACGAGCTGGCGCCGGCCGAGACCGCGCTGCTGCTCGAATCGCTGCCGGTCGAGGAGCGCCTGCGCGTCTGGGAGGTGGTGCCGGAGGAGCAGACCGGTGAGGTGCTCACCGAGGTCAACGACAGCGTCCGCGCAGGCCTCATCCAGGAGATGGAGCCCGAGGCGCTGGTGGCCGCCACCGAGGGACTGGACACCGACGACCTGGCCGACCTGCTGCCGGAGATGCCGGATGAGGTGGTGCCGCAGATCCTCACCACCCTGGACGAGCAGAACCGCCTGCGCCTGGAGGCGGCGCTCTCCTACCCCGAGGACTCGGCCGGTGGCCTGATGAACCTCGACACCATCACCGTGCGCGCCGAGATCCCGCTGGATGTGGTGCTGCGCTACCTGCGCCGCCGCGGCGAGGTGCCGGAGGCCACCGACAGCCTGATGGTGGTGGACCGCAACAACATCTTCATCGGCATGCTGCCGATCACCGCCCTACTCACCCAGGACCCGGAGCGCGCCGTGGTCGAGGTGATGGACCGCGACGTCAGCGGCATCAACGCAGCCACCCCGGCGCGCGAGGTGGCCCAGCTGTTCGAGCACCGCGACCTCATCTCCGCCGCGGTGGTAGACGATGACGGACGCCTGCTCGGGCGTATCACCATCGACGACGTGGTCGACGTCATCCGCGATGAGGCCGACCACAGCTTCATGTCCATGGCCGGTCTCGACGAGGAGGAGGATATCTTCGCCCCGGTGCTCTCCAGTTCGCGCCGCCGCGCCGTGTGGCTGGGGGTGAACCTGCTGACCGCCTTTCTCGCCTCGCTGGTCATC